>JBBTCR010000580.1:0-2409 GCA_038043105.1 Bacteroidota bacterium | reverse complement strand
TACAACCTGGCTCACGCGTGTATGAACGATCGTGGATTCGCGACGGAGTGCTGACCGCAGGTGCTCTGTTGCGATTGGGACACGCACAGGAAGTGCGTGAATTTCTCGAATGGTATGCGAAGTTTCAGTTTCCGAACGGGAAGATCCCATGCGTTGTTGACCGGCGCGGCGCAGCTTCGTGCGATCCAGCAGGCGGAACAAAGGGGGATAAAGATCGTTCCGGTTTGGAACAAGTCGTACCGTGAGCACACCACGATCGGAACTGAACCATCTGACACGCGCCGCGCAGTGGACGACGCTGTGAAGGAATGCGGTTGGCGCGATTCATACTACGTCGATGCGGATCATATCAGCTTGAAAACGGTCGATCTGTTCCTGGACTCCAGTGATTTCTTCACGTTGGATGTGGCTGATTACATTGGCAAGACGACCGACGAGAAGGAGGTGGACTCCTTCGTGAAGTCGATGAGCAAGTTTACAGCGAGTTTCCCGATACCGGGGGTTCAAACGACGACGAAGGTCACCGAAGAAGACTTGTATGCGATCGGCTGTAAGTATCTCCTGGCGGTCAAGGAAGCAGGGAGCGTCTATCGTCACATTGCGAAGAAGAAGGGAGCAAGCAATTTCGTGACTGAAGTCTCCACCGATGAAGCAAACGAGCCCCAAACGCCCGCACAACTGTTCTTTATCCTCGCAGCTATCGCCCAGGAAGGGATTCCGATACAGACCATTGCGCCGAAGTTCACGGGCAGGTTTCTCAAAGGCATTGACTACGTCGGCGCCGTGGAGCAATTCGCGGCAGAATTCGAAGAGGATCTGCTGGTGATAGCTCACGCAATCAAAACATTCGAGTTGCCGAAGAATCTGAAACTCAGCGTGCACTCAGGCAGCGACAAATTCACTCTGTACCCACTGATTCACCGCGCGATCACGAAGCACAACGCAGGACTCCACTTGAAGACTGCTGGCACAACGTGGCTTGAGGAGCTTGTCGGTCTTGCTCTGTCTGGCGGTGAGGGCCAGGCGATCGCGCAGGCAATCTACACGCAAGCGTATGAACGAATCGATGAACTCTGTAAGCCCTATGAATCGGTGATCGACATCGATCGTGCACGGCTCCCTGATCCCCGAACAGTAAGCGGGTGGAGCAGCGGTGAGTATGTCACCGCTCTCAGAAATGATCAATCGAAGCCAGGATACAATCCCCACTTCCGGCAGTTGCTCCATGTTGGATATAAGGTGGCTGCAGAGATGGGAAGCCGCTATCTTGCGATGCTCAAGAAATCGCGCGAGGTTGTTGCAGAGGGTGTCACTGAAAATCTCTTTCTGCGACACATCGTCCCGGTGTTCATCGGGTCTTGATCGCGTCAGGCTAGCGGGATGCGCTGAAAAGCTTCTTCCAGATTGAGATGGGTGCTCTCAGGAGGTTGTCTAAGCGGCTACTCCAGGTCACAGATGATATGAGCTGTCTTCGTTGTAGCGATCAGATCAGTCGTTGACCCAGCGCTCGCACATCCGGTGGTTCTTGCGAACTGATAGCTTTTCATCTTGCACTCGAAACGGCACTCGTCAGAAGTTCGTCGTTGGTTCGACGAACAGCATTGGATTCCCGGACTCGACTGAGGTAGAAAATACGACGCTCTTTACCTGTGGTCACGGGCAAGGACAGGATGATAGAAGACAGAGCGGATGATTATGGTCGTCTGGTGAGGAGGGACTGGCGCGACACTATGTTGTGAGGAGACGATACTTCATGGTGAAAGCCCGTAGCCCTAAAACGATCTTTTTGCACGATGAAGAACCGCTGGTGACCGCCGAGCTACTGCTCCCCTGTAGGAAAAGATGCTGGTTTTCGACCATTCCTTGGATTCTCACGTGGTCTGGTAGTTGACCTGCCACGTGACGTTTGCGGGGCTCAAGACCGCCCGCTGGAAATCAGCGGGATAGGCTCCGGTTGTAGGTTCAAGTGCTGCCCCGCTACTAACGGCAGTCACAACTTCTGTGGCTGCCGTTTCTTTTTGCAGGAGGTGGGCGAGCTCGGGCGTGACGGCGGGGATTCGGCAGGTGGCGACCGAGGATCTCGTTCCGCTACCGGTTGCCTTATGGTCTCGATCTTCTGGCTTCTGTGCGTTGGCTGAGTGTCCGGAGAAGTCTGAAGATGATACTGTAGATTCTTACTTAAGAGCAAACGAACGATCGCTGAAACCGAATAGCATCAGTGACTTGCCAGCAAGAAGCACTCATTGGCTCACGGTCTCTGGCTCAGAAGCAAAAGAGGGTTCTGGCAATCAGAACCCTCCCTGGTGCGCGCAGGAACTTTACAGAACCCAAGCCTGAATTTACAGGCTCTCAGAGTGCCCGGAACAGGACTTGAACCTGCACGACCTTGCGGCCACTAGCTCCTGAAGC
>JBBTCR010000579.1:0-7178 GCA_038043105.1 Bacteroidota bacterium | reverse complement strand
ACGCAGTCCCGCCAAAGAGCGGCGGGATTTCGGCGTGACACCGAGCTGTCACGCCTCAAGAGGTCGTCCCGATGGCCCCTAGGCCGTCGGGAAGTCTCGCCCGTCCGCCATCCTTTTGGCGGATCGGCCCCGCAGAAACGAAAACCGTCCTTCTTGGGCGGTTTTCCGTTTCTGTAACTGTCCGTGATACTTGTGTCTCGCCCGCCTGCATGACTGCGTCAGCAGTCGGGCAGGCCTGTCCCAAAATGGCTCCCGACGAGTTTGGTCGGGATCGCCATTTTGTCCGAAGGACCCCTTCGGGGAGGACCCCGACGCCTTTCGTCGGGGCTCCCGCTTGTCTTGACTCGGGATCGGCCCCGCAAGCAAGGGCTTGCAGAGGCAACGGCTTCTACTGTTCCCATCGATGAAGCACTACGTCTACATAATCCAGAGCGAGATGGACGGATCCTATTATGCAGGTTCGGCCCACAATGTGCCACTGAGGGTGCACCGACACAACGAAGGATGGACGAAGTCAACTAAGGGGAAAAGGCCTTGGAAGCTTGTCTACGTCAAAGAGTTTGACACCAAGACCGAACCACTTCGATTCGAAAGATACATCAAGAAAATGAAGAGCCGTGCTTTCATAGAAAAACTCATTCGCGACGCAGTCCCGCCAAAGAGCGGCGGGATTTCGGCGTGACACCGAGCTGTCACGCCTCAAGAGGTCGTCCCGATCGCCCCTTCGTTCCATTCACCAGCTCCATGGTATTGCGCTGCTGTGATGTGAGCACGATTTCTCCAGTCATCGGCGAGCGGGTGTTCATCGTCGGAATCCTGTACCATTCGTGCTGCTTGTAGAACGCATTCCGATCCTTGTAGATGTTGATCCCTTCGACGTTTCGAAAATCGAGCGGATCGGGTGAGAACGACCAAGTTCCACCATAGAAATCCGGATAGAACACCTGCAACGCGAACGATTCCCATCCGCCGGTTGAGCCCCCAGTCAGCACTCGCGCGTACGCTTGAGGAATGCAGCGAAAGCGTTTTTCGATCTCAGGTATGAGTTCCTTGTGGATCGCATCACCGTAGGGACCGTTGTTTGCGGAATTGACCGCGTACGAATCATCAAAATACGGCGACGGATGTTGCAGCGTGATCACGATGAAGCGAGGAAAGTCCTCGGCGGTCCATTCCTTGTAGAAATCATTTCCCTCTCGAAAGCGAAAAGGGGGAGCGAGAGAAAAGTGTCCCTGATCGTAAACGGTTGGGTACTGCGCCGTCGGATGATCGTCATAACCCCTCGGGAGAAGAATGGTCGCCCCAAGATAGATCGGCTGCCCCCAGAATGCGGTTAGGATCTTGCTCTGAATCTTGATCCATTTCACCCATTTCGTGTCCTTGGGTACCTCGATGCGCGGGATGATTTTCGTGACCTCGATCCTGACAATCTCGTTCTGGCCGGGACCAACCGTGAGTTTTTTCACTTCGCTTATGACATTGCCCGGGGAGCGACGCCAGTCCTGTCCTTCCCATTGATCCATGTGCATCCAGATTGTGTGGCCATCTGTCCGGTTGAATTCTGTGTACTTGCTCAGAACAGCCTGGACAAAGTATTCGCCCTCCGGCAGATCTGTAAGATGCTCGATTGGCTAGCCGAGTGTGGCTCCATCAATAGTGACGGTCGATCCGGCCCAGAGCCGTGCGAAGTCAACGCCGAAGAGTTGGACGCCGTATCGTCCGACCTGGAGTCGTGGTTCAATGGTGTCTGTCCGGGCGATAACAAGAAACATGCGCCCTGTGAGGGGCGCTGTACTGACCGATCTGGGAAATGAAATCTCAAACTTAGGATTTGCCCCGTTCTTCTCTCCTCGGAACAACGGGGCCGCCGTAAGGGCGCCAACGAAAAACAGAGCGAGAGAAGCCTTTGAGAACAGACGGCGCATTCTTGGTTCCTGCTTCATTCGTTTCCTCCTTCGAGGTTTAGTTATGATAACTGGCAGTGAGACTTTGTTGCGGGGATTGTGACGCCTTGGCGAACAGTACTCACAAGGTTTCGCTGGACCCTGTAGAAGAAGGTCGTTTCGGAACTCAATGAAAGCGCTGTATGTTCACATTTCATCGGTATCCTTCACTTCAATCCAACCACTCACATTTCAGGAGGTCATATGATCAGGCTTACGGCTTGCATACTCGCATGCTGCCTCACCTTCTCCTTGACGTTTGCTCAGGAGAAGAAGGGACAACAGCCCCCGCAGGCTGCGATGGATGACATGATGAAGAAGATGATGGAGCTCGCCTCACCTGGCGAAGGTCACAAGAAGCTCGCGGATCTTGTCGGCGTTTGGGAGACGGAGACGAAGATGTGGATGGCCGGGGAGGGGTCCGGGCAAGCCACGATCACCAAGGGAACTTCAGAGGGCAGTTGGGTCCTCGGCGGAAGATTCCTCCGTCAGGATTTCACAGGGGAAATGATGGGGATGCAGATGACGGGCTTCGGATTTACTGGTTATGATAACTATGCAAAGAGGTACCTCGCCATGTGGGTGGACAACATGAGCACCACTCTCTCAACGATGGAAGGGACGTTCGATCGAAGTGGAAAGGTGCTGACGATGTACGGCAAGATGGATGAGTGGATGACGGGAGAGTTAGGCAAGACCGTGAAATATGTGACCCGTTTCATCAGTAGGGACAAGCACGTGTTTGAGATTCACGATCTCTCCATCGGTGAGCCAAACACCAAGGTCATCGAGGTCACGTATACGAGGAAGAAGTAACTCCGCCAAAGATTTTCCAATTTCGTTGGTAAGGACGCGATCGTAACGATTCCAAAGGCGTGAGAGGTTGGCCGGAAAGGCTTCCGTCGATTGGTGAGTGTCCCGCCGGCGCTCTTTTTCGGTCTGGCTCTTGCTGTACTCTGGCATCGGGCAATGTGGGGCAATTCTCACGCTTTCAATGAGACTCCCCGCGGAACGTTAGGCTCTATCGAAAAAGAATGATGGGTATTAAGCAAGAATTCGCTTGGTATCTGCGGAAAAAAAACGTATCTTAAGCAATGTTAGTTCAACGTACACCAGTTGTTGTCCTTTGCTGTAGTACACCTCAAGCTGTTCCGGGCGAATCGAGTTGTATCCGCAGCAGTAGTCGGGGAAACCCACCTCAGGTTCATTCCTGTTGAGATCGCTGTGAAAAGGCACACCGAAAGGTTGTACACCGATTGGTCCGCCGGTTGCGGATACAAAACACAAACAGAAAGGATTCGTTCCTATGGAAAAGGGAACAGTCAAATGGTTCAACGGAGCCAAAGGTTATGGCTTCATTTCACGCACAAGTGGCGAAGATGTTTTCGTTCACTTCAAGGCGATCACCGGTGATGGGTACAAGTCCCTGAACGAAGGTGACACCGTGGAGTTCGATGTCGAGAAGGGTCCTAAGGGGCTTCAGGCGGCGAATGTCGCCGTTGTCCGATAGAGAGATCGAAACTCACATCTCGTAACAACAAACCCTGCTCCCGATAGAAATCGGAGCAGGGTTTTCTATTTGCATGGAATCGAATGCGGATCATGCCCGTATTGCGAGAGGATCCCTTTGCCGAAAAACAACACCGTCCCTCTCTTGGAGAGATTTTCCGTCCCGACTCCGTTGGAAGGTGACGTCGTTGCGCCGAGAGCGCAAAGGGCACGGGGTTCCCTACCAGCGCCGACCGCCACCACCGTGTCGCCCGCCGCGACCGTGACCGCCGAATCCTCCTCGAGAAGAACGCTCGGGTCGAGGCCGGGCTTCATTCACATCCATCGACCGCCCTTTGAACTCCTTGCCGTGCAAGCCTGCGATCGCAGCTTCCGCCTCAGCTTTCTCCGGCATCTCCACGAATCCAAAACCCTTGGAAACATTATTCGACCGGTCCTTGACGATCGTTACTTCGTCGACGCCCCCAAATGGCTTGAAGGCTTCTTCTAAATCCTCTTTCGTAACATCCTTGGACAAATTTCCTACATAGAGCCTCATGGTGACCTCTTGTTGTGATGGGAAAATGATCGTTCAGTGGTGGGTCGAACAGTGAGTTCGTGGCGCGCCCGACCGCTTGACCTCAATCAGTCGGGCGGGTCTCATCTAAATTACTGCAAATAATGATGGATTCCAAATGTGTTTTTCTCACAAAATGTTCAATGCCGTGCCCCTTTCAGGGAGACTACAGGGCGTTTCCTCTGCACGGAACCACCGTCTTAACCGAGTTTGAAGCGTATCTTCAGCACCCCGTCTTCATAGCTTGATGAGTATATTTGGAGGACTCCTATCTCCTTCGTCCTTTTGACGTATTCACCGATGCACGGGCAGGCATCGTAATCACCGATCCTGATGATCCGGACCGTCTCTCCGGCCTGGTCCGGCAGGCGGCTCAGGTTGAACTGCATCCCGGCCTTTTCTCTCGACAGGAACTCCTCGCGCACTTCCGCGTCGCTCTGGATAATCTGGTTGACCCGCGCTTCGATCTCCCGCACCTCGTCCGGCGTCAGGCCACGATCGAAATGGTATGCACGAACGACACGCACCAAACGAGGCACTGTTTTTCAGCATCGACAGTTCTCGTTCTCCGTGAAGCAGTGTGGTGTGTGCCCTCTGCGGACGCAGTGTCTTCCACCCAGTATGCAACACCGTGCCGTATTGGTTAACGAACACGAAACATTGTTGCAACAAGCGCGAGCATATCTAAAGAACAGATGAGTATAGAACAGTCTATCGACAGCGTGTTGTGGTCGAGCACAGGATCGCACGCTTGGTGCGTCTTGGGATCCGTAAATCTCGTTACTTTGGTTCTACGAAAGTGCTCTTTCAGCTAGCGATGGCGGCAGCAGTAGCGAACTTGACGCTGTTCGCCAGCTCGACGCCGCCGATGGCTCCTTTCGTGCTGTTTCTACTCCTAACGAGCATCATAACAATCATTTGTGAATCGAGGATGACTTATAGGCGATCCGTACACCCTTGAGTCTATAGTGCATCCTCCTCAATGGTCGCCCCTTAGCAACCGGGGGTCCCGACCGGATTTCTAGCACCTTTCTCTGATTGTGGAATGCGGATTGGCAATTGCGGATCATGTTTGCTACTCTGCTCCTCAAGATTTCGTTTTCGCAGCGATCAGTCTTCTCTGTGTTTCTTCGAGTTCGCGCACAAGCTGCTTTTCATCCGGCAGCGCGAGCTTGTACTCTGCTGCAAGCACCTTATTGGGCAATCCCTCAAGCGCATACTTTGCAACGGCGGAGTCTTTCTCCGCACACAGGATCAGTCCGACCGGAGGATTTTCGCCCTCGTTCACCCAATGCTCGCGAGCATAGTTTAGATACAAATGCATTTGTCCCGCGTCGGCATGTGTGAACTTGCCGACCTTGAGATCAATCACAACCAGACACCTGAGCTTCCGATGGAAGAAGAGCAGATCGAGCCGGTACCATTCGCTGCCGATCCTGAGCCGTTTCTGTCTGCCGATAAACGCGAAATCGCCGCCGAGCTCGAGCAAGAATCGCT
Organism: Bacteroidota bacterium; assembly: GCA_038043105.1. Taxonomy (GTDB): domain Bacteria; phylum Bacteroidota; class Ignavibacteria; order UBA10030; family UBA10030; genus VGWB01. The sequence goes on along the minus strand of JBBTCR010000579.1, from coordinate 1,673 downwards.
CAAGATGCAGGATGAGAGCCTCCTCTACGTCGTTTTCAGAATACTCGTCTCTCAGTCCAAGGAACTCCAGCACGTAGGGGTCTTTGATTTCTTCCTCTGCGGTCGTGAGTTCTCCTGCCCGCGGCTTACCTCCTTTCTTGAGCATTGCGGCTTTGTTCTTAGAGAGGGTCGTGCGTTCGTAGAACTGAGTCGAGATTTGCCTGTCAAGTTGCCGCACCGACCAACCGCCGCGAATGGCTTCCGCTTCGTAGAAGGCACGGGCTTCTGAGTTGCTCACAGAAAGAAGTCGCACGTAATGCGACCAAGGGAGAGGGAAGGCCTGAGCTAGATCAGTAACGGTGAATTTCCTAGACGGTGTCTCGGAAATTGCAGACACTGTCTGCGAAATTGCAGGTTCGCCAGACGGCGTCTGTCGAATCCCAGATTTCGCCGACACTGTCGGCGAAATTCCAGGCGATGTCTGGAATATTCCATCACTGGTCATGGAATCAGATTTTCCAGACAGTGTCTGGAAAATGTCGGAATAAGCGAGATAGAATGCTCTCATCTGAAAGAGGTTGCTCTTTCCAAAGCCCCGCCCGAAGCGGGCAGTCAAATCGGAGGACAGCCTCACCAGCAAGACTTCACCATATTCAGCCCTCTTCTCACCGGCTTGCTCAAACTCCACAATCCTTCTGCCAATTTCCCAGTACGTGGCGGTGAGGATAGTATTGACAGTTCGTGCACTTGTTCGCCTAGCCTGCTCGAGCAACTCACTGACCGAAGAGAGCAGACCGCTGTAATCGCCGGATGTGACAAGCGTGTTTGGTGTGTTTCTCTTCTTCGCCATCGCTATCGGATCATCGCGTTGATGCTCTGAATGTCTCGCGCAATCTCCTTCTCTAGCTCCAGCACCTTCGCCATTATGACATCGGGCTTTTCGTACTCAATCTCTTTGTGCTGGATCTCTTTGTAGCGGGAAATGGAGAGGTCGTACTTGTCCCGAAGGGATGGATTCCCATTGGCGCGGATTTCGTCGGCGGGGACGAGGAAGCACTTCGCCCGTCTGTCATTCTGAGGGAGTCCCGCTTGCTCTCCGAGCGGGACGACCGAAGAATCTGACTTCGGAGATGTCTTTGCACTGTAAGCAGTCTTAGGCTCCGCTGCGCGCCTCAGTTGTTTGTCAGATCCTTCGCTTCGCCCTTCGGCAAGCTCAGGGCTTCGCTCAGGATGACGTACCATCGTTTTCCGTCGCCTTCTGTCTCTTATCGTCAAGCGAGAAGCCGTCGGCTTCCATGTCGTAAAACCAAACGTGGTCAGTCGTACCGCCCTTCTGGAAGACAAGCACGGCAGCCGTCGACGCCGGCGAGGAGGGACACAGGTAAATCAACCTCGCTTTCTCAGCTCGTCCAGCGGAGCCCACTCTCCCCTCTCATTTCTATAGTTCCAGAACTTCCATCCATTGGTGTGCTTACCTCCGCGCACATAGTTAGCAGCCAATGAGGGAGAATTGAATGTTCGCCCACCGAATGATATTCGCCCATCCGAGGCGACAGTAGCAACGCACTCACGGCCTTTGAAGGTCTTCCTGAGTTCCGTCCCTGCCTGAAACAGCCCGGAAAGGACGGGCTTTCTTTCTTTGCGGCTTGCAGCCGGTTTTTTTGCTGCCCCTCGTTTTCTTCTTTTTCCGGCGG
>JBBTCR010000578.1:0-4375 GCA_038043105.1 Bacteroidota bacterium | reverse complement strand
ATCCACCTGTCGGACCTCGAGGAGCAGCTGCGCAACACACACGGGGTGGCCCTCCGGGTGGAGCCGGAAGCCAGGGAGTGGCTCGCCGGGGCGGGGTACAGCGAGGAGTACGGCATCCGGGAACTGGGAAGGGTGATCGACCGCTTCGTCCGGGGGCCGATCGGCACGATGAGCGCGGACGGGGAGCTGGAGCGCCGGGCCGCCTCGGGGCGGCCGCTGGTGCTCCGGGAGGGGGGTGAAGGCGTCCGGATCGAGTAACCGAAACAGCCTCTTTTTCCCGCGAGCATGCGGCATATCTTTTTCCAAACCAGACAACCAGTTGAAAAACAAAAAGAAAATAACATTAAAGTTTCATCCAATGTTTTCCGAAGAGTACGGAACGATGAAACGGTGTTATGGCCATGGATGAGAAACTGTCTGCCGTTGAACCGGGATTCGGTCGAACGGTGCCGGAAAATTCCTCTTCCCTGCCTGGGGAAATGGGGAATAGAGGCTCTTCCGCCGCAATTACGGAACTTCGCCGAAGGCTGAGTATTTACTGGAGAAGGTTCACACGAAGGTCCGATTCCGAGCATGAACAGGCGCTGGTTCGTTTCGGCATCGTGCTCCTGGTACTGGTCTACATGTTGTTTTCGCACCGTGGACCTGACCATTACAGTCCCACCGAAGTCCATGTCTTGCGGTTTCTTTCTGCTTTCCTGATTTTTTCGGTGGGGGTTGTGCTTGCGATCGCGATCCGGCCGAAGAAGTCCCCGTTGCGCCGCGTTATCGGCATGATCGCCGATCTCGGCGGCACGACCTATGTCATGAGCATTCACGGCGAGACCGCTTCCCCGATGTACGTGATCTTGTTGTGGGTAACCTTCGGAAACGGTTTCCGCTACGGCCGCAAATACCTGTTTGCCTCCACTCTCGCGAGCACGGCCGGTTTCGCCCTCGTGATCCACACGGGCAGTTACTGGAGGTCACATCTTACCTTGGCGGGAGGACTGCTGCTCGGCCTGATCGTGCTGCCCGGGTATATTTCCACCCTGTTGAAGAAATTGACCGAAGCCATCAACCGCGCAGAGGAAGCCAACCGGGCCAAGAGTCAGTTCCTTGCGAACATGAGCCACGAGATGAGGACGCCGTTGAGCGGCATTCTCGGCATGACGGATCTCGTCAAGGATACCCCGCTCAACTTCGAGCAAAAAGACTTCATACAAACCATTCATGCGTCCGCCTGCATGATGCTCTCATTGGTGGAGGACGTTCTCGACATCTCGAAGATCGAGGCAGGCAAGCTGACCATCGAGATGGTCGATTTCGACCTGCATTCGCTCGTAAAGAGCAGCGCAGCCATGCTGGCCCCGCAGGCGCAGGCAAAGGGATTGTGTCTGTCGACGCAGTTTTCCCCCCAGGTTCCGTTTTTGCTTCGCGGCGATCCTCTCCACGTGAGGCAGGTTATCCTCAACCTGCTGGGGAATGCGATCAAGTTCACCATGGAAGGGGAAGTTTGTCTCCGCGTGAAAAGAATCCAGGAAACCGATGCCGGCGTAACAGTCAAGATCGAGGTGACCGATACCGGCATCGGCATTTCGCCGGAGGCGCAATGCCGCATCTTCAAACGCTTCACCCAGGCGGACGAGTCGATCACCCGGCGTTACGGGGGGACCGGCCTGGGCACGACCATCGCGAAGGAACTCGTGGAGTTGATGGGAGGGGAAATCGGGGTCCGCAGCGAACTCGGGGCGGGCAGCACATTCTGGTTCACCGTCGAACTGGAGAGGCAACTGGCCTCTGACTCCCTGGAGGCGGGGAAGTGCGTGTTGGGCGACAACCGCGTATTGGTTGTGTCCGCGCAATCCCTCCATCAGGAAACCCTTCAGGGGTACCTTTCCTCGTGGGGCATCGGCGCCATCTCGGTCGGCAAGGCAGCCCAGGCATTCGCGCACCTCGTCTCGGCCTCGAACCGGGGAGAGCCGTTCCACATCGCGATCGTCGTGGACCAGTACCTCGACATGGACCCCTTCGAATTCGCGAAAGCCATCAAATCCGACGGGACGATAAAACAGGTGCAACTGATCCTGGCGAGCACACAGGAAAGCGAAATGGATTGGGACAGGTTGACGAAGCACGGATTCAGTTCGACCGTGCGGGTCCCCGTGGACAAGACCATGCTCTTCAATGCCATCCATTTCGTCCGGCCGAACGACTCCGACGGCAGCGGTATCCTCAGCCTTGCCAGCCGTTACCTCCAGAAGATGGGGGAATGGCGCGGGCTGGACATCCTCGTTGCCGAGGACAACCTGACAAACCAGAAGGTAATCGGCAAGATCCTGGAGCGGATCGGCCATCGGACCTGCCTCGTGCAAAACGGCGAGCAAGCCCTCGACGCGATGGAGAAACAGAGCTTCGACCTCGTCCTTATGGACCTGAACATGCCGGTGATGGGGGGATTGGAGGCCGCCAAGCTTTACCGCTTCACACACATGCACGAGCCGCGCGTTCCCATCATCGCACTCACCGCGGATGCGACTCCGGAAGCCAGAAAAGCGTGCGAAGAGGCCGGAATCGACGCCTATCTGACCAAGCCCATAGAGACGAAAAGGCTCCTGGAATTGATCGGATCGTTGGCGCCGGCAAAAACCCGGTCAGGCGGCGGAGAGGTGTTGCCGCACATTTCGCCGATTCAGGAATTCATGCCGGAACCCCTCGGAGAGAGACCTGTCATCGATACGTATACGTTCCAGGAACTGGAAAAACTTGGCGGGAACAGCCGATTTATCGAAGAGCTCGTCCACGTGTTTCTGAGGACGGGTGAAGAGACCGTGAAGGACATCGAGCGGGCATTGCTGACCCAGAACGCCAGAGAGGCGCGTGAACGTGCCCACGCCTTGAAAGGGAACGCGGGACAACTCGGCGCAATATCTCTCGTCAGGCAATGTTCAAAATTCTCGCGGATCGAGTCGGCGGAACTGAAAACGGACGGACCGATATACCTGCGCGGATTGAAGGAAGAATTCGCCCGGCTCCGCGAGGCGTTGATTCGACGGATCAGCAAACCGGGTCGTGCCGTCTCGTAGCAGGGAAAGAAACGGTTGCCTGCCCCCACGGGGCTTCAGGCATGTCCGTCCGCGGTCCCATTGAGCGCCACCAAGCCGGTCGGCAACTTGTCCTGGGACTTGACCAGCCGTTCCATCAGCCGGATGTCCTTCGGACCGAGTTTCAGCGCGGTATCCACCCAGATATCCCCGATGTCGATCAATTCTTCACGGGAAATGGGCCGGTAGCGCTCCCGCACCTTGAAAAGCGCCTGGAAGGAAGTCTGCCTCCGGGAATGTCTCTTGATGTATTCGTAGACCGCTTTCTCGCCTTCACTGTCCTCCGCCAGAACATCCACGATGCCCATTTCGTGGAGTTCGGATGCGCTGTAAACGTTTCCGCTGAGGATCATTCTTTCTGCACGCGCCGCATCCAGGCGCCTCGCCAGGAAGCTGTAGGCGCCCATGCCGGGAAACAAGTTGAAAAGGATTTCCGGCAATCCGAACTTGGCGCTTTTCTCGGCAACGATGACACTGCAACAAAGTGCCCCCTCGAAGCCTCCTCCCAAGGCGTCGCCCTGCACCAGAGATATCGTCGTCATGGGCAGGTTCAAATTGACGGCGAACAGATGTACCGAATCGATACAGGCCCGGGCATAGCGCGTCAGCCCTTCCTGATCTCTCTCACGTATCAATTTTATGAACAGGTCCAGATCTCCTCCCAGGCTATAGACTCCTGAAGACCGGGATGCGAGCACACCGTATCGAATGGGGCATTCCTTCATATGTTCAAGGGCGCTTTGGTTTATTTGCTGGATAAAACGCTGGCACTTGCGGATATCCGCCAGCAGATCCATGTTGAAGCACGGCCTCGGCTCCGGGTTCATGTAATACCACAAGATTCCATAATCGGCATCGTACCGGGTGACCAGTTGCTTGTAACTGCCAAGTGCTGAATCAAGGGAGATGATCTTCGTATTCATGATGAACCCCTCCTCTCAGAGCGAAACATCCGGAATAGGCAAACGGGAAAATAACAAAACAACAGTAAAATAAGGGGAAAATTCCCCTCCCGGACATTGCGGTCAATCTTTCCCCCCCTGTCCGGGCTCCTTACCATGTGGATTCTTGCGCTTGTTTTAGTAGGAGAATTCTATCGCCGGCACCGAAAAAAAATCAAGTTTTATTATAAGCCGCCGGTTTCTCCTTCATTTCATCCCTGAAGACGAAGTGGAAGTGCCTGCCGATGACCTCCATCGTCCGTTACCCCTCGTTAATAGAGGATCTTTCGCATAACGTTCTCGTTGACGTCGGTGAAATAGATCGTCCCGGAAGTCCCCGCGATCCCCGTG
>JBBTCR010000577.1:0-4169 GCA_038043105.1 Bacteroidota bacterium | reverse complement strand
CAATGCCCATGACAACGTCAACACGCCGCACACACTTTGAGAAGGAGGACGCTGGTATGAAAAAGATTCTCCTGAGCTTCATCGTAGTATTGATGGGAACATCCGTCGTGTCTCCATCGCTCGTTGCGCAGGCGACGAAGGACTCGGTTCGCGCTCCCCGGCCGATCGAGTTACAGGACATCCTCGCGTGGAAGCGCATTCAATCTGCGACCGTCTCCCCGAACGGCGAATGGCTCGCCTTCAGACTCGCGCCCAACGAAGGCGACGGCGAGGTTGTCGTTCGCAGCACGTCATCGAGCAAAGAACTCCGGTATCCGGCAGGAGAATCCCAATCGTTCGGCGATGCGTCGATCGTTTTCTCCGATGACTCCAAATGGCTCGCGTTCGTCGTCTATCCGAATGCCAAGGAAGCAAAGAAGGCGAAGAAAGACAAAAAACCGCTCTACAACAAACTTGCACTCGTCAACCTTGCCACGGAAAAGAAAGTCGAGTTTGAGAAGATCAAATCCTTCGCGTTTGCGGGAGAAGCATCGACCTGGATCGCGATGCAACGGGATGCCGGAGAGAGCCAGGAGAAGGAGAAAGAGAAGTGGAGTGGTTCGGATCTCATCCTTCGGGAGCTTTCATCCGGTAGCCAGTTGAATATCGGAAATGTATCCGAGTTCAGGTTCGACAAGAAAGGGAACTGGCTGGCGTGGACCGTTGACGCTCAGGACAAAAGCGGCAATGGCCTCCAGTTCCGAAACGTTTCAACCGGAGCTGTCTACCCGCTCGACAGCGATTCGGCCAACTACAAGGGCCTCACCTGGACAGAAAAGGGAGATGGCCTCGCCGTCTTGAAAGGCAGGGAGGAGAAGGGCTTTGAAGACAAGTTTTACTCCCTTCTCGGCTTCAGAGACTTCTCACGGTCACAACCCGAGAAGGTCGTCTACGAGCCGAACAAGGACACGACCTTCCCATCGGGCATGACGATTAGCCCAAGCAGAAATCCGCAGTGGGATGAAGACTTGACTCTGCTGCTCTTCGGTATTCACGAGCCGAAGAAGAAAGAGGACAAGAAGGAGGAGGGGAAGGGCGCCGCGACGGATTCAACGAAGAAAGCTGACGATGCCGACAAAGCCGACCTGGTGATCTGGCACTGGCTCGACCCGCGGCTTCAGTCGCAGCAGCAGGTCGAGGAAACGAGAGACAAGGACTTCAGCTACCTCTGCGTGTATCGCGTCAAGGACGAGAGATTCATTCGAATCGCTGACGATTCCGTGCGGAACTTTACCGCCGCACCGAAGCAGAAATGGGCAATCGGGTATGACAACCACCGGTACGAACTCGAAGGAAACCTCGACGGACGGCGCTACAAGGACGTCTACATCAGCGATCTCAAAACCGGAACCCGGACACTGGCGGTGAAGCAGAACCGATGGTCGTATGACGCGTCGCCCGACGGTACGCATTTCCTGTATTATGATGCCGGACACTTCTACACGCACGATATGGGCACGAGTCGCTCCTACAACATTACGCAGCAAGTACCGACAGTGTTCTACAATCAGGAGGATGATCATAACGTCATCAAGCCACCTACGAGAGTCATCGGTTGGGTGAAGGATGGGGTCTCCGTGCTGATTTCCGACGGCTGGGACGTCTGGAACGTTCCGGTCCGCGGCGGAACAGGAAAGAATCTTACCGTCAACGGGAGAGCGGAGAAAATTCGATATCAGACGCGGTTCAGGCTCGATCCTGACGAGAAAGGCATCGATCTGTCAGAGCCTGTCTATTTCAGCACGTATGGTGAATGGACAAAGAAAGGTGGGATCTGCCGCATCGACAAGGGTCGTCCGGGCGTGAAGAACCTCCTCTGGGACGATGCCGCCTTTGGCGGATTGATGAAGGCGAAGAAAGCAGACAAGTACTTCTATACGCGGCAGACCTTCCGCGAGTTTCCGGACTACTATGCCTCCGACTACACGCTCCAGCAACCGCAAAGGCTTACCGATGCGATGCCGGAACAGATGAATTTCCTCTGGTCCTCAGGCTCGCGCCTGATTACTTACATCAGCGCGAAGGGAGATACTCTTCAGGCCGCACTCTACCTTCCCGCGAGTTATGAAGCAGGCAAGAGCTACCCGACGATTGTGTACATCTACGAAAAGCTGTCGAGTAATCTCAACTTGTACTTCACCCCATCCGCGAGCGGATTCAACAAGTCCGTGTACACGAGCAACGGCTATGCGGTACTGATGCCGGATATCGTTTACAAGCTGAATGACCCCGGTATGTCCGCCGTTTGGTGTGTCCTCTCCGCGCTGGATTCTGCGATCGCGACAGGAATTGTTGACAGAAGCAAGGTTGCGATCCATGGCCATTCGTGGGGCGGTTATCAAACGGCTTTCCTGGTCACGCAGACGAAGGCGTTCAGGGCGGCTGTGGCTGGAGCACCCTTAACAGACATGATCAGTATGTACAGCTCGATCTATTGGAATACGGGCTCGGCCAACCAACCGATCTTCGAGAGCAGCCAGGGTCGCTTCACAGGTGGATACTGGGAAAACGTTGAAGCCTACACACGCAACTCGCCCGTCTATTTCGCCAGAAACGTCACCACGCCCCTGCTCCTTCTGCACAACGACAAGGATGGTGCAGTCGACTGGAACCAAGGGATTGAGTACTTCAACACGCTGCGCCGCCTGAAGAAGGCCGTCGTGTTGCTGCAATACAAAGGGGAGAATCACGGTTTGCGGGAACCGGCGAATCAGAAGGATTACACCGTTCGCATGCACGAGTTCTTCGACCATCACCTGATGGGGAAGACGGCCCCCAAGTGGCTTGAGGAGGGAGTTCCGCTCTTGAAGTTGAAAGAGCATCTTGAGGAACGATCGGTCGGGAAGCCGAAGGTTGCCGGCAAGTAGGAGCGCGTTAGCCTGAGCCGCGAATTCCGAGTCCTGCGTTTTGTCAGCGCCAGGTAGGTCGGCAGGGTGAGGAAACGTTTGTGTGACTGCAGACGAAGGCTCCGTATTTGATGACGCTCTTCCAGCATGCCGATGCACGACCGACAACGTCGGCAGCGACTGCGGTGCGCGGTCATCAAGAATCCTTGAAGCCGGTCATAGGGGATTGGGATGAAGTGAAGAGGAACGATTTCGACCTTGTGAATCACGAGCTGCAGATGGCACATCCGCCGCCCTTGAGGCTTCAACGGACTTCGCGAGCTCAACAGTCCCGGACGAAACAGATCCGTTTCCGAACTCTGAAACGACTATTCAGAGCGAAAGACGCACTACGCACCAATATCCGATGAAGAAGTCGATCATTCACACACTCTACACGTTGGTTCTTCTCAACACGCTTCTCTGGTCGCAAGCCGCGTACCCTCGCAAGTATCTCTTCCTCGACGATCAGTGGATCAAGGATTCCTATCAGGTCAACCGCATCGTCATCCAGCCGGCAAAGCATCCTTCTAATCCCGTGTTGGTTCCTGACAAACCGTGGGAAGGGAACGATGTCTACGTCTACGGCACCGTCCTGTACGACCAGGGAAAATTTCGGATGTGGTATCAGATTTACAATAGCAGGGAGAGCGCTGATCCGCGATTTCGTACCGCCGTAGCATACGCAGAAAGCAGGGAGGGCCTTCATTGGGAGAAACCATCGCTTGGTTTCTTCAAGTATAAGGGCGAGCCCACGAACCTCGTTCTGTTGAGCCACGGCACTTCCGATTTGTGCAGCCCTGCGGTCATCAAAGACACTCTCGAGCGAGATCCCTCGCGACGGTACAAGATGCTCTATTGGGACAGCATGAGCAAGGAGGATTTGGAGAAGCACGGTCCCAACTTGCCTCTGGGAACGGACGTTCCGGGATGGCGGGCCATTCCGGGTGAGGGATTCTTCATCGCGTACTCCCCCGATGGCATCCGATGGACAAACGGAGGTCCGCAGCCGGTGTTCACCTGTCCGTGCGATGCATCGTCGTTAACGATGGGAGCGGATGGAACGTACTGGGCCTACTTCAAGATCAGCGTTGCCGAGGACCGCCACTTCCGCATTCTCGGGGCCTCAGACAGTAGGGATTTCAAGAACTGGGGGGATCCGAAAGTGATCCTCAAGCCCGACTGGCGCGACAAGCACGGCACGGAGTTCTACGGGATGAGCGTCTTTGATTATGCCGGGAACAC
>JBBTCR010000576.1:0-5105 GCA_038043105.1 Bacteroidota bacterium | reverse complement strand
ATGGTCGGCAAGCTAACAACATCGCATGGATACAGTGTGTCGGCTCGCGCGATTCGAGCTGCGGCAACGAGTACTGCTCGTCTGTATGCTGTATGGCCTCGACCAAACAAGCCCTGGTCGCAGCCGATCACGTCGAGGGGCTGGATGCGACGATCTTCTATATGGATATCCGGGCGCATGGGAAGGATTTTGACCAGTACTATGAACGGGCCAGGGCTACGGAAGGCATTCATTACATCAAGAGCATTCCTTCTCGGATCGTTCAAATGCCCGGGACCAACAATCTCCGTGTGCGTTTCGTTGACGAGGGCGGCCAGCTTAAGGAGCAAGAGTTTGACCTTGTTGTGCTCTCGGTTGGAATGGAGCCTTCGGCTTCCGTTGTTGAACGTGCCACAGCGATCGGGGTAGCGCTTAATGACTATGGCTTCTGCGCAACGGACCGTTTTTCGCCGCTGGTGACCTCCAGACCGGGCGTCTTCGTGGGTGGAGCCTTCCAGGAACCCAAGGATATTCCCGAGACGGTCACTCAGGCAAGCGCCGCCGCCTCGATGTCCATGGAGCTGCTCGCTTCGGTACGGAACTCTCTTGTCACCAGGAAGAGCTATCCCGACGAGCGTGACGTCACCGACGAGGAGCCGCGGATCGGCGTGTTCGTCTGTCACTGCGGAATGAATATCGCTTCGGTCGTGGATGTGGAACGCGTGGTTGAAAACGTCAAGAATCAGCCCGGCGTAGTGACCGCCGCACACACCATGTTCACCTGTTCCGATACGAGCTTGTCGAATATCAAGGATACAATACGTGAGCATCGACTTAATCGTGTTGTCGTTGCCTCGTGTACCCCGCGGACACACGAGCCGTTGTTTCGTGAAACGTTGCGTGAGGCTGGTTTGAACCCATACTTGTTTGAGCTGGCTAATATCAGGGACCAGTGTTCCTGGGTTCACTCTGATAAGCCGGAGGCGGCTACCGAAAAGGCTATCGAGCTTGTGAAGATGGCGATTGCCCGCGCTCATTACCTGTCTGCTCTGGAAGGGAGCACTCTGGCGGTCGATCAGACGGGGCTTGTGATCGGCGGAGGTCTGGCCGGAATGACGGCTGCATTAGCGCTGGCAGATCAGGGATTCCCGGTTCATCTTGTGGAATCATCTCACCGGCTGGGTGGTAATCTGCGTGATATACACAAAACGCTGGAAGGTGCCGACGTTTGCAAGCTCACCGAAGCCCTAATGGGCCGTGCGATGAATCATCCGAACATAAAGCTCTATCTTGATACTCATGTTAAGAGTGTTTCAGGTCATATTGGCAAGTTCGAAACGACGCTTTCGCATAATGGAGAAACTCGTGAAGTCTCCAGCGGCGCTATCATCGTGGCGACCGGGGCGAAGCCGGCCGAGACATCGGAATACCTGCACGGCACGAACCATGCCGTTTTGACCCAGGTCGAGCTTGAGAAAAAACTCTGTGCGAACGAGTACTCGGCCGACGGCAAGAACATTGTGATGATCCAGTGCGTCGGATCACGCAATGATGAGCGGCCTTATTGCAGCAGGATTTGCTGCTCGATGGCGGTCAAGAATGCGCTTGCCATCAAGGAGCAGGACCCCAAGGCGAATGTGTACATTCTGTATCGTGACGTTCGGACGTATGGTTTCCGGGAGATATACTACAAAAGGGCGCGTCAGGCGGGAGTTGTGTTCATCCGCTATGCCAAAGAGGCGCCGCCGGAGGTTTCGGATCATAAGGGTCTTGTGGTCGATCTGAAAAGTCCGGACTTCCCGGAACCGATTCAGATTGAAGCAGATACCGTCGTTTTGAGTACGGGCGTCGAGGCGGATCGCGAGAATAACAGCCGCATCTCGAATATGTTGAAGGTGCCATTGAACGCAGACGGCTTCTATGTCGAGGCTCATATGAAGCTGCGCCCGGTGGATTTTGCGACGGAAGGCATTTACCTTTGTGGTTTGGCCCATTCGCCGAAGTTCATCGATGAGAATATTTCACAGGCGCGCGCCGCAGCGGCCCGCGCTGCAACGGTCCTGTCAAAAACGCACCTCGATGTCAGTGCCCAGGTCTCTTATGTGAATCAGGACAAATGTATTTCCTGCATGACGTGTGTGACGGTCTGCCCGTACAGGGCACCCTCCTGCAACAAGGACGGCAAGGGACAGATCGAAGCCGCCAAGTGTATGGGATGTGGCATTTGCGTCGCGGAGTGTCCGGCCAGAGCCATACAACTGCATCACTTCAGGACGGACCAGTTCCACGTCATGATTCAGGCATTGTTCGCAAATGAAATCAACAAACCAGAAGAAGCATCGGCTGAGGTAACCGCATAATGAAGCTTCTCGCCGGAAGAAAAAATGGGGAAAGAAAGTATGAAATCGCCGGCCTTTGAACCAAAGATATTGGCCTTTTGCTGTCATTATTGTGCTTACTCGTCGGCAGATTTGGCCGGTTCCATGCGTATCCAATATCCTTCCAATGTGCGCATTATCCGCACACCCTGCACGGGCAGACTTGAGGCAGAGTATTTCATGAAAGCTCTCGAGAGCGGGGCTGACGGCGTTCTGATAGCCGGCTGTCTCGAGGGCGGCTGCCATTTCATCGAAGGTAACCTCTGCGCAAAACGCCGGGTCCATTACATCAGAGAATTGCTCGCGGAAATTGGTTTGGATAAAGAGCGTTTACGAATGGTCAACGTTTCCGCAGCCATGGCACGTCCTTTAGCCGATATCATCATCGATATGACGGAAACCATTCGCAAACTTGGTCCCAATCCATTAGGACAAAACCGGATGCCAAAAGAACTGGAGACAGTTTCATGATTGTTGCAGAAAGAAAAAAGATACCCGAACTTATGGAGATCGTCCATCAGCACAAAAGAATTCTTGTGCTGGGCTGTGGGACGTGTGTCACCGTGTGTCTCGCGGGGGGTGAACGTGAAGTCAGTATCATTGCTTCTGCTTTGCGAATGGCTTCGAGAATTGCGGGCCGTCCACTCCACGTTGAAGAGCTCACGATAGAGCGCCAGTGCGATAACGTATTCATCGAGAAGGCCGCTGAAGCTATCGAGAGGAACGACGCTGTTCTTTCACTTGGCTGTGGTGCGGGAGTTCAGGCGATAGCGGAGCGCTACCAAAAGAAGCCGGTTTACGCAGGACTCAATACGGCATTCATCGGCATTCTGGAGGAAAGAGGAGTCTGGACGGAGAAATGCGCCGCATGCGGTCAATGCGTGTTGAGCGAATACGGCGGCATCTGCCCTCTCACGCGTTGCGCTAAGAGGTTGCTCAATGGCCCCTGCGGCGGATCCAGAGAAGACCGCTGTGAAGTCCGGCCTGACCGCCAGTGCGCCTGGCAGCTCATATACCAGCGTCTCAAGGACATCGGTCAGATCGACAGGCTCAAGAAAATAAGACCCCCTAAGAACTGGAACGCAAGTCTTGATGGTGGATACAGAGTAATCATACGCGAAGACCACAGAATTTGATTGTCTGAGCAGGATTTTTCGATACGGCTCGCCACAGGTATTTCTGGCTCCATTGTTGCCTAAGAGGTGTTTGATGGATAGCCATGACGGATTTTTGAAATATGGGCGTCAAGACGCACAATATCGCCAGGTTGAGGAGCGAATCAAGGATTATTTTGAAATTGACATCCCTCTATCTGAAGAGGCGATTATCCACCAAGCTGCTCGCTGCATGGATTGCGGGATTCCGTTCTGTCACGGAGCAGGTTGTCCGCTGAATAATCTTATCCCGGAATTGCATTATTCACTTCAAAGAGCTCAATGGCGTAAAGCCTGCGAAATCCTGCACGCAACCAACAACTTCCCTGAGATTACGGGCAGAGTGTGCCCTGCGCCGTGCGAGGCTGCTTGCACTTTGAGTGTCAATGACAAAGCTGTTCTGATAAGACATATTGAGTATCAGATTGCTGAACGCGGTTTTGCTGAGAATTGGATCAAGCCAATGCCAGCTAAAGACAAAACTGGAAGGCGTGTTGCGATAGTTGGCTCCGGTCCGGCCGGTTTGGCGGCCGCCCAGCAGCTTACGCGAACGGGGCACGAGGTGGCAGTCTATGAAAAGGAGGATCGTGTTGGTGGTTTGCTTCGTTACGGTGTTCCGAATTTCAAGCTGGACAAAAGTGTTATCGACCGACGAGTCCGCCAGCTCACGGAAGAAGGCACACAATTCGTAACCGGGATCGCGGTGGGCGAGGACATATCCTGCCGATATCTCAGCAGGACATACGATGCTGTCTGCATAACCGTTGGGGCCGAAACTCCAAGAGACCTTCTGATACCGGGGCGCCATCTTGATAATGTTCTCTTTGCCACGGATTACTTGAAGCAGCAAAATAGATTAGTCGCCGGTGAAAGGATTGTTCCGGAGCAAGTTATTTCGGCGAAGGATAAGATCGTGGTGGTCGTCGGCGGAGGTGACACTGGCAGTGATTGCGTCGGCATGGCGCGGCGTCAAGGCGCAAGAGAAATATACCAGTTCGAAATACTGCCGAAGCCGCCTGATGAGCCACGACTTGAAACGCCTTGGCCAAATTGGCCAAGTATCTTGCGGAATTCCACTTCACACGAGGAGGGATGTATCCGGCGCTGGTGTATTCAGACAAAGGAAATTTCCGGGGTGGGGACAAGAGTCGGTGGACTGCGCTGTTCGGAGGTGGAATGGATTGAAGGGCCCAACGGCCGGGAAGCGAGAGAGATACCCGGAACGGAATTCGGCGTGAAAGCAGACATTGTTTTGTTGGCAATTGGTTTTCTACATGTTTCGCCTCGCGGCATGGCCAGCCGGTTTGGCTTGGACATCGACGAGGGCGGCCGTGCAAAGAAAGACAACGCGTGTGTGACCGGCCGGCCGGGAGTCTTCGTTGCGGGTGATGCGATAATGGGGACATCACTGGTAGCCCACGCGATTCGCTCGGGCAGAGAAGCTGCTGCCCAGATCGATTCCTACCTCAAGAGCCAATAAGAGGCTGTCCAAACCTATGCTTTCAGAGCATGTGCGGTGAAAAGTGAGCGCACGTAATCCTGTCCACCCGAATAACCTCGTCCACCTTGTCATTAAAGAACTTACGTAAACTTG
>JBBTCR010000575.1:0-5628 GCA_038043105.1 Bacteroidota bacterium | reverse complement strand
CAAAATTCGGCATCAGCAGATTCTTTCGGGGTTTCCTCGATCTTCTGACAGTCCTGTTCACGACTCGATACATACGCCGGCCGCTTCACCTCTTCGGGGTCTGGGGGATCGTTTCGTTCGTGATCGGCGTGTTCATTGACGGCTACCTCTCTCTTGAGTGGTTTCTGGGCAAGACCTCCCTGAGCAACCGACCGCTTTTCCTCCTTGGCTTTCTCTTCATTATTATCGGCATTCAGTTCATCTCGCTCGGCCTGTTGGGGGAAATGATCAACCGCCAACAGCGAGACGAGACAACCTACTCGATCCGTGAAACTCTCAAATAGCTAGGGCATCAACGAGACGTGATTCCGCTCAACACCGACTGCCGATTCTTTCGAGGTGATGTCCCTTGTAAGCCGCACAAACAGTTTGGCGTTCACTGCACCGACGAAGCAGGAAATGACTGCCAGCACTACGATCCCATCAATGAAAAGATCCTCATCATCAAGCTCGGTGCCGTCGGCGATGTTATCCGCACCACGCCGCTCCTTCACAAGCTAAAGGAGGTCTACCCGCACGCCAAGATCTTCTGGCTTAGCCTCTCTCCCGAGGTGCTCCCCTCCGTTGTCGATGAGCCTCTCGATTTCTCGCTGAAGAACATCGTCGCTCTTCGCTCAATGCATTTCGACATCATGTACAACCTTGACAAGGATCGGGAAGCGTGCGCACTGTGCGAACAGATCTCTGCCACAACAAAGAAAGGGTTTGTACTACAGAATGGAGTAATCACGCCAATCGATGCCGCGGCTGAGGCAAAGTACCTCACTGGGGTCTTCGACGACATCAGTAAAGCAAACAGGAGGAGCTATCTTGAGGAGATCTTCGACATCTGCGGGTTCACGTTCAACGGCGAGCGGTACATTCTGGAACGTCGGCCTTCGGAGGGAGCGAAATGGAAGATCAGCAGGCGCAGGAAAGTCATCGGATTGAATACGGGCTGCGGCGGACGTTGGACTTCACGTCTGTGGGATGACCGGAACTGGATTGCGCTCGCACGAGCACTCAAGAGGAAAGGATATGAAGTTGTCCTGCTCGGCGGTGAACAAGAGCACAGGAAGAATCAGCAACTCGCGCGGACATCCAAAGCGAAGTATTTCGGACACTACCCGCTTCAGCAATTCATCAATCTCGTCGACCACTGTGATCTCATCGTCACGGCCGTCACGATGGCGATGCACATTACCATCGGGTTGGGGAAGAAGATCGTCCTCTTCAACAACATCTTCAACAAGCATGAGTTTGAGCTGTACAGACAAGGCGTCATCCTTGAGCCCGACAAGCCGTGCACATGCTTTTATCAAGCCACTTGCACGAATCCGCAGTACCGGTGTATGGATTATCTCTCCGTCCATCGAGTCGTTGAAGCGTGTGAGCAGCTTCTGCGATCGTAACGTGCTTGTGTTCTCACCCGGAGTGCAGCCTTGAGCACCTGCCCGCTGTGCAAACACGATCGTTCCCGCAATTTCCCGATCTACTATGAGTTCAACCAGAAGCGGTTTCAGGCGAGACAATGCTCCGCTTGCGCCTTTGTGTTTATTGATCCCCGACCGGCTGCAGACGAGCTCAAGCTCCTCTATAGTGATGAGTACTTTCTTCACGATGGTGCGGACTTTGGAGCGCATTCACCGACAGATTACGAGACCGCAGCAATGAAGGGCTCGGTGAAGTTCCCTGAGATTCTTGGCTGGATAAAGAAGTTCAAGCCATCGGGAGAATTCTTTGAGGTCGGCTGCGGAATGGGGTACTTCTTAGACTACGCGCGCAACGAGGGCTACACCGTCAGCGGTATCGAATACGCCGAGCTCGGTGCACAGAGCTGCAGGGAGAAATTTGGCCTGGACGTCATACGAAGCTCGTTTGAGGACTTTCCTGCCCAACCTGATCGTTTCGATGTCGTCTTTATGGGGGATGTCCTCGAGCATTTTATCCAACCGTTGGAGATGCTCAAGAAAGCTCACACGATGCTGAGGCAGTCGGGCATCGTGGCCGTTGAGGTGCCGTCAATGTTCAATAGTATTACCGGCCGGCTGGCAGTCGCCGGATTTCGTCTTCTCGGGATGCAGAAGAGCATGCCGATGCCTCCGTATCACGTGAATGAGTTTACACCGAAATCCTTGCGAGCCATCATTGAGAAAGCCGGGTTCAAGCAGGCTGTGATCGTTCAACGGGTCAAGCCTCCGCCGAGCATGACTCTTCGGGGAAGTATCCTTGAAAAAGTCATCAAGAAGACTCTTCAGTATCCAAACTATATGATCACGAAATCGCTTGGTGTGTTTGGCGATCGTCTCCTGGGCATAGGAATCAAATAACGCACAATGGCAAAGCCACCCAGACAATACAACAATCCTCAGACCTCGCTCTTTCCCTTTTTCACCGATGTGGTCAGTCATCCGTATGCGGGATTTGGAATCGCCGCACTCTATTTCCTCGTCATGCTCTCGATCAGTTTGAAGTACCACCTCGTCGGTGATTACGGTGTTGAGACGGATTTCTACTGGAGCTATGTACCTCAGGCAAGACATATCCTTGAAGGCGCGATACCGATCGAAGACTTCCACGGACCGATCTACCCAATCGTCCTCGCACTGATCTCACTGGTGACGAAAGATCTGTTCCACGCTGGTGTTGTTCTCTCAACGCTGGCCGCTGCCATATCTCTGTTCCTCATCTTCGAGATATTGAAGAAGCTCTTCCGGTCCGACATTGCGTTGGTTGGCACGCTGATCGTCGCGGTCAACACCACGTTCGTGCAATATTCGTACACGGCGGGGACGGATATGCTCTTCATGGCCTTCGTGACCGCTTCGACGTTCTTCCTCCTCCGCGAGGAGCGCATGAAAGGATTCAATATTGTCGTCGCGGCTATCCTCGCAGGAATCGCCTACCTCACTCGTTACAACGGCATCTTCGCCGCCGTGGCAGCACCGTTGGCTATCGTTCTGGCAAATCCTTTTCAGCTTCCAATGAGGGAGCGATTCAGGGCATCGGCGCTGTTTCTCGCCGTGTTCCTCTTGGTCATTGCTCCCTGGGGAATCTACTGCCTCGTTGAGAAAGGAAGTTTTTTCTACAACCGAAACTACCTGAACATTGCGTATGAAATGTTCGCGAAGGGGAAGATGTCCTGGGATCAGTACTGGAGCGTCGAGGCACAGAAATTCACGTCGCTCACCAAAGTGATCTTCGCAGATCCCGGCCTCTTCATCGCCACGATGGTGCGAAACGTGATCGAGCATCTGCTGGGCGATTTGGGCAAGCTGGTTGGATGGCACGTTGGAGTATTCTCGATCCTTGGCATCGCGCTGTTCATCAGAGAGAAACCGAATCCAAGGGTGCTGACCTATTCCATTTTGAGCGTGTGTTTCTTCGGTGTTCTCTTGCTCGTCTTTTACGGCGAGCGGTTTTCCTTGTACTTGCTTCCGCTCTACGTTGCGCTTGCGTTGAAAGCCCTGACGTGGACCCAGCTGTCGCAGTATCGGTTCTGGAACCGCATTCACATCGGCGGACTCGTGGCGGTGATCGCGCTCGGCTGGTCTGCAGTCAACTCCTATCAATTCAATTCGCTGAATATCGACTCCGGCCCGAAAGAAGTCGTCAGTATTGCTCAATGGTTTGAGAAGAATATGCCGCACGCTGTACGCGGAGGGATCATCATTGCACGCAAGCCGCATATTGCCTATTATCTTGATATGAAGATGCAGCTCTTCCCGTACGTCAATTCGTACGAAGAGCTCCTGACAGAAATGCGCAACGTGAAGGCTTCGTATCTCTACTTCGGTCTGATGGAAGCAGGCATGCGACCACAGTTTCAGTATCTGCTTGACCCTCGCAACGCTCCGCGGGAACTGAAGCCGCTCACGTTCACGGCCTATCCACCTGCGGTGTTGTACAGGGTCGAGCTCACTGTAAAACCATGAAGATCGTCATCGTTGGTACCGCCTTTCCGTTACGCGGGGGAATTGCTCATTACATCGCTCTTCTTTACAAACATCTCTCCGCACGGCACGATGTAGAGATCGTGACGTTCTCACGACAGTATCCCACATTGTTGTTCCCCGGCAAAACTCAAGAAGAACGCGGAGGCGGCGGCATGGTCCCCAGCGAGCAAATAATCGATTCGATCAATCCGCTGACGTGGTATTCCGCCGCGCGGGCAATTGCCCGGAAGAAGCCAAACTTGCTCGTCTTCAAATACTGGCTTCCATTCTTCGGGCCGTGCTTTGGCACCATCTCGATGTTGGTGCGGCGTTGGACAGGAGCAAAGACCTTATTTGTCTGCGACAACGTTGTGCCGCACGAAAAGCGAATCGGCGACAGAGCCTTTACACGATTTGCGTTTCGGTATGTCGATTACTTCATCGTGCAATCGAAGGCCGTTGAGGATGATCTCAACGCATTTCAGCCTCGCGCACGCTATAAGCTTGTTCCTCACCCTGTGTATGAAATCTTCGGGGATGGCTTTCCGAAGGCGGAAGCGAGAGCGAAACTGAAATTGGCCGATGAGCGGATTATCCTCTTTTTCGGATATGTGCGGCGGTACAAAGGCCTTCACACGCTACTCGATGCGATGCCAACGATTCTTGAAAAAGTGAAACTGAAGCTGTTGGTTGTGGGGGAGTTCTATGATGATGAGGAGAAGTACAGAAGGCAGATCGCAGAAGGCAGCTTGCAGAATGATGTGATCGTCAGGGCTGACTACGTGCCGAATGAGGAAGTAGGATTATACTTCTCGGCTTGTGATGTTGTGGTTCTCCCGTACGTCTCGGCGACACAGAGCGGGATCGTGCAGATTGCGTATCAGTTCGATAAGCCTGTCATTGCCACTGATGTAGGAGGATTGGCCGAGGTTGTCCTGAATGGGAAAACTGGCTTTATCGTACCGCCTCAACAGCCGGCTGAGGTTGCGAATGCCGTCCTGAGATTCTATCAGGAGAAACGTGAAGAGGAATTCGTTCGAAACGTGAGGGAGGAGAAGAAGAAGTATAGTTGGGAGGCCTTAGTACGAGCCATTGAAGAGTTGGCGAGTTGAATGAACCGAATTTCAAGTTCCAACTCTAAAGTTTTCCGACATAGGCGCCAGCCCGCTTTACCAGCCTTAGATAGTCTGGCGGGGATCCGCCTTCGGCGGACAAGTTCAAAGTTTAGAGTTTTGAGTCTGCTCTCAATGATCTTGGGGAGGGAGTCTGCCTACTGCAGTCTGCATACTCCATACTGCATTCTGAATTCTGACTCCTGACTCCTGTATTCTGTCTTCTGAATTTTTCCTTTTTACTTTTTCATTTTTCATTGTCTTGAAGTACGATCCGATCAAAAAAATCCTTGGCAGCGTTGTCGGCGACAGCCCTCTGCTCCGCAAGCTGTTCTACAAGCTGCTCGGGTTGATGTTCCTGCGAGAGTGGCACGTGAAGCGCGAGCTCCGATCCCTTCTGAGCAAGGCCGACAAACCTCTTCGCATCTTCGATGCCGGCTCCGGATTTGGCCAGTACTCGTACTACTGCGCGACCCGTTCGCCCTCAGCCACCATCCATGCTGTTGACGTCAAAGCGGAAGAGATCGAGGCGTGCAAGCGGTTCTTTGCAAAAGCAGGGATCT
>JBBTCR010000574.1:0-3880 GCA_038043105.1 Bacteroidota bacterium | reverse complement strand
CGCAAGCTCACCGGTAAACCAGCAAACGCACCTGTCGACGTCGAGAACATTCCTCAGCCAAACGGGAGAAAATCCATCGCGGAATCAATCGCGGAGTTCGTTCGCGAAACCTTTTTCATCCCCGATGCACGCATCGGATGGTATCCGCACGCAGTTTCGGCAGGACGTGCCATCATCGAGCGTGAACGCATCGATGCGATCTACTCATCCTCACCCCCCTACACAGCAGCCGTTATTGCTCGAAAGCTGCACCGGGAAACGAGGGTTCCATGGGTAGCTGGCTTCCGCGATCCGTGGACCGGGTTTCTCTCCACCCCGGATCGCTGGTTAATTCCCCGGATGATAGACCGCCACCTCGAGCGCGGGGTCTTCGAAGATGCTAGTATTGTTGAAGCGGCGTGGAAGGGAATTCTTCACGACATCACCGGCAAAATGCCCAACATCAATCGCCAGAAGTTGGTGCATCTCCCAAATGGCTTCGACGGAGAGGATTATCCGAGACTTGAGCATCAACGCAATCAGCGATTCACCGTGACGTACACGGGTTCGTTGTATGGCAAGCGTAATCCAAAGACATTTCTGAAGGCTGTCGAAGAACTGGTATCTGAGGGAAAAGTTGATACGAGGATGGTCTATCTAAAATTCATCGGAAGGTTCGGTTCTGAGGTGCAAGAGATGCTTCGCACATCATCCGTGCGCGATGCCATCGAGATCGTCTCGTATCTCCCTCACGGCGAAAGCGTGAAAGAGCTTCTGCGGGCAGATGCGCTCTTGCTCATCGTTGATGAAGCCGCCGGGAGTGAAGAGATTGTCCCGGGGAAGGTGTTTGAATACATCGGCGCTCAGCGCCCCATCATCGCTCTTGCGCCTGAAGGCGCCATCGCTGAGCTGATGCGCGAGACTCGGTCGGGGTACGTCGCACCTAACCAGGACATCCCCGCCATCAAGGCAGCGTTCATTGAATGTTACCAGAATTTTCTCTATGATAAGAAAAACTTTCAGCAGGATCGGGAAGCAGTGAAGCGGTACGATCGACGAGAGATTACCCGCCAGTTGGCAACGCTTCTCGATACCTTGAGCCCCCTGTCCTAGCCCACCACGAATTCTCCTATGAGCAAAACACAGAAAGAGCGAATCGGCAGCCGACAGGCTGGTGACGAAAAGGAATTGATTCCGGTCAGGTATCAGCATGCCGTCGCGATCGCACTGCTGTTTCTTAGCATCGTCCTTTTCTTCAACCAGATCACCTTCGGCGGCAAGACATTTCTGGATGTCGACACCATCGCCTCGCACGCATTTGACACGTTCCTCGCCGACGCGAAGAAAGCCGGCATCTTCCCGCTCTGGAACCCGTACATCTTCTGCGGCATGCCGGCGTACGGCAGCCTGACCGTCGGCGGCGAACGGATGTTTGATTTGACAGCGCTCGCGCTCGGGAAAGCTTCGGAGCTGTTTAGCTTGCTTCTCTTCAATCCGCCACCGGGGTGGGTGTTTTTCTTCTACTTTGTCTTCGCGTGCGGAATGTATCTGTTCACATACAGCAAGTTGAAGAGCAAGTTCGCTGCGTTCGTGGCGGCCTTCGCGGCAACCTTCTCGATGTACATCATCATTTGGGTCATGACGGGGCATAACACCAAAATTGCCGTGATAGCGTTTTTCCCGTACATCCTGTATTCCATTGAAAAGCTTCGCGAACGCTTCAGCATCCCTCTGGCGCTGGTACTCGTCTTACTGCTCCACTATTCGTTCCTCCCGAGCCATGTGCAGATGATCTTCTATATGTATCTCGCAGTAGGTGTGTATTTCCTCTTCTTCCTCGTTCGATCTCTTATCAAGAGAAAAGACGCGACTGGCGAAGCAGCGTCAACGGCAGGATGGAAGCCAATTGTGCGGACTGGCGTGGTTTTCGCACTGGCGAGTCTCCTGGCATTTTCGATGGACGCGGACAAGTACCTTTCCGTGTGGGAGTACAGCTCACACTCCATCCGCGGATCCAATCCGATTGTCCCGTCAACACAACAGGCGGAAGCGAAGACGGTCGAAGGGGGGCTCGGCTACGACTACGCAACGAGCTGGTCCTTCTCCCCCGGCGAGCTGATGACGTGGCTTGTTCCCTCATGGTATGGATTCGGTTACCAGAAATATCAGGGGATTTTCAGCAACAACCAGCTGACGATGGCGAATTTCTATTGGGGCCCGCAGCCCTTCACGCATGCCCCGCAGTATATGGGGCTCATTGTGTTTCTGCTGGCGGTGATAGGATTCATCAAGAATCGAAAGGATCCTTTTGTCCAGTATCTTGGAGTGATGATCCTGCTTTCACTGCTGATCGCGTTCGGAAAGGAATTTCCCCTCGTCTACGATCTGATGTATCGTTACTTCCCCATGTTCAACAAGTTCCGCATTCCTTCAATGATTCTCGTTCTGGTGCAGATCTTCATCCCGATCCTTGCAGCGTACGGGATTGTATCACTGATGAAGAGACGCGAGGAGCTACACGGTGCAGCGTTGCAGAAACGGAAGAAATCCGTCCTTGTTGCGATCGGTGTATCGATTGTCATCTGTCTGGCTTTGGCCGCGGCGTACGAGAGCCTCCTGCCGCGCCAGGGAATCCAAAATCTTTTTTCAACAGTTTTTCGTTACGAACTCCCTCGGGATAGAATTGTGGAGCAGATCTATCGCCAAATCCCCGCTCAAGTCTCGACCCAGCTCGTATCTCACGTGACCGGACTAGTAAGAACGGATCTCTATCTCGCGATCGGAATGCTGGTGGTGTCCTTCGGCTCGCTTTACTACTTCATTCAAGGCAAACTGAAACCGACGACCTTCTCGGTCATCCTGACACTTGTCATTGCCTTCGATCTGTGGCGAGTGGCCTACAAGCCCATGGATCCGCAGGACAAAGCGATGCAGCAACAGGTGTTCAGGGCTCCGGACTACGTTGATTTCTTGCAGAAGGATCCCGCGTTCTTCCGCGTGCTGGAATTTCGAGAGGGACAGCCGCCGTACGATAACACGCCCGCCTATTGGCGAATTCAGAACGCGTATGGTTATCAAGGCGCTAAGATGCGCGGGTACCAAGACATCGTGGATGTGGTCGGGTTGTACAATCCTTTGGTTTGGGGTCTGATGAACGTTAAATATATCATCTCAGATCGGCCTGATTCAAACGCCGCTTTGGGACTCGTGTACAACGGCGCGGAGAGGAAGGTGTATTCTAACCTCTCGGCGTTGCCGCGTGCATTCTTTGTAAATCGCTATGAAGTAACGGATGCGGTGTCGATCTTAAGCAAGATCAGGGACAATTCGTTTGATCCACGAGACGTCGCTTTCTTTGTGGAAGATCCTAAGCTTCAAATCGAGCCGCCGCATCCCGCAGCGCGAGCGGAGTTTCTGTCGTATGGCATTCAGGACATGGAACTGAAGCTGACGACAAGCGGGAGCAACTTGCTTTTCTTGAGCGAAACGTATTATCCGAAGGGGTGGAAAGCATACATCGATGGGAAAGAAACGCCGATCTACCGGGCGAACTACCTGTTCCGCGCCGTCGTCGCTCCGCCCGGAATCCACAAACTCGAAATGAAGATTGAGCCGACTGGTTTCTATCTCGGGAAGAACTTAAGCCTTCTGGGGAACTTGCTTGTCCTCGGCGGATTGGCATACTTGGGTGTCGACCGATGGATGAAGCGGAGGAGAGAGGGTGGGAGAGTGTGAGTGTGAGTGAGTGTATGAGTGTGTGAGAGGATGAGGGTGGGAGAGTGTGAGGGAATGAGGGGATGAGGAATGAGACTGCAGCCTGCTAGCTGCTTTCTTAATTCAAAATTCAGTCTCCTCTATATCTCCATTCTGACTTCTGACTCCTTCATTCTGGCTCCCACAT
>JBBTCR010000573.1:0-15524 GCA_038043105.1 Bacteroidota bacterium | reverse complement strand
GCAAGACAAGAGATCATGCATAATTTCCGAAAATTGAAGGTGTACGAGAAAGCTTTGGAGTTCACGAAGGCCGTTAGATTCGTTACCAGGAAGTTTCCGAAAGATGAGCTTTTTTCGCTTACGTCGCAATTTCGCCGCGCCGCTGATTCGATTGTGCTCAACATCTCAGAGGGAGCGGGTAATCGTTCTGACAAAGAGTTTGCAAAATTTCTGGACTACTCAATTCGATCAGGGCATGAATGTATAGGTTGTATCGATGTTGCTCTTGCAAATGGATACATCACTGAAAAGACACATCGAGAGCTTTTCAGTCATGTCGATGAAATAATAGCAATGCTAATTGGTTTTCAACGTTCACTTTTGAAATAACAGTCTGCTTGCTGCAGTCTGCCATCTCAAAATGAAATCAAATTTTCTACCTAACCTCACTTCAACCAATACACACAAGGAGACTGCACCGTGATTGAACTCGACACCTTAGCAGACCGCGGGGCGAAAATTCGAATCGTTGGCGTTGGCGGCGGCGGTGGCAACGCTGTCAACAGCATGATCGATAAAGGATTGGTCGGCGTGGATTTTATCGCCGTCAATTGCGACCTCCAAGCCCTGGAGCGGAACAAGTCATCACACAAGATCCAGGTTGGAAAAAATCTGACCCGGGGTCTCGGTGCCGGAGCTGACCCCTCCATCGGTCATCGAGCAGTGGAGGAAGATCGGGAGGAAATTGCCCGTGCCATTGCCGGCAGCGATATGGTCTTTGTCACCGCCGGTATGGGTGGCGGCACGGGAACGGGAGGTGGACCTATTGTCGCAAACATTGCCAAGAGCATGGGGGCGCTCGTCGTCGGCATCGTGACCAGACCATTCCACAGCGAAGGCAAGAAGCGGATGGCACAGGCGGAAGAGGGTATCGAAGAGCTCAAGAAGCAGGTGGACACGTTGATCGCAATACCCAACCAGAAGCTCCTGGACATCATCGATCGGCGGACACCGCTGCTGGAGGCTTTTGAACTCGCGAATCAGGTTCTGTACAACGCGACACGCGGAATTTCAGAGCTCATCACCGTTCCCGGCTTGATCAACGTTGATTTTGCCGACGTTCGAACGGTCATGCGCGAAATGGGTGATGCGTTGATGGGGTCAGGTGTAGCGACGGGAGATAACCGGGCTGTGGAAGCTGCCCATGCGGCCATCTCAAGCCCTCTGCTTGAAGGCGTTTCTATCACAGGCGCTCAGGGCATCCTCATCAACATCACGGGCGGTAAGGACATGTCACTCGTCGAAGTTGATGAAGCAACGAGCGTTATCCATGATGCCGCGGGCGACGATGCCAATGTCATCCTCGGCACGGTGATCGACGAGAACATGACCGATGAAATCATGGTCACGGTCATTGCCACCGGCTTCAACAAGAAGGCGGTTGCAGCAAAACAGCCACCTCGACCTGCAACGAAGCTGATTGATCGGATTCCGTCGGGACCAGCTGACCTGCGGAAGTTCGAGGAGCCGACGTTCCTTCGCCGTGGCATTGACATCTCGATCCACGCTCAGCGTGAATCGGAGAAGACCGACGAGAAGATCGACAAGGCTGATCCGGATAAACCCGCCTTTCTCAGGAAGATTATGGACTAGTGAATTGAACGCGAAGGCGGGCAGGCCCGCGTTCCTGCGGAAGATCATGGATTAGAACTGAGGCCGTCGGGCAGCCACCCCCGACATAAGGTGAGACCATCACGGAACCGCAGTGCATTTCTGTCCCTGCGAAGGTCCCGCGCCTTCGCAGGGATTTTTTGCTATTTCCCGTTATCCTACGTTCATTGCTTCTCTTCTCCGCTTTCCCTACATTTTTTGTGCTGATATGAACCTGCAAGACGCCAAGGAAAGTTGGAATTTGTGGATGGAGATGTCCATAACCCATACAAGAGCACAGAATTTCTTTAGGAATCTCGACTCGTTTTCCGCCATGAGGTCGACATCTAACGTCCTTATTGTTCTTGGCGCTCTAGCTGTCCCTTCTTTCCTCGAAGCCCAGCCGCGCATCGAAAGTCAGTTCCGGATAGCCCGACTCAAGTACAGCGGTGGTGGGGACTGGTACAACGACCCGTCCGCAGAGGTCAATCTCCTCAAGTTCGTTCAGCAAAACACCACGATCGATGCCGATCCGCGGTATGAGTTCGTTGACCTCTCGAGTGAAAAGCTGTTCTCCTATCCGTTCTTGTCCATGACGGGTCACGGCAACATTGTGTTCTCCGATTTCGAAGTCCAGCGCTTGCGCACGTACCTCGTGAACGGCGGTTTTCTTTACGCCGATGATGATTATGGGATGGACAAACCGTTCCGGCGGGAAATGAAAAAAGTGTTTCCTGATCAAGACTTGGTGGAGCTTCCCTTCAGCTACGGACTCTACCATTGCCATTTTGATTTCCCGAACGGCCTCCCCAAAACGCACAAACACGATGAGAAACCGCCGCAGGGTTTCGGGCTGTTTTACAAGGGCAGACTTGTGGTGTTCTACACGTTTGAAGCGAACCCGAGCGATGGGTGGGTCGACCCGGAGGTCCATGGCGATCCCGAGCCAGTCCGGCAGGAAGCGCTCCGCTTCGGAACGAACATTGTTGTCTGGTCGTTAAGCCATTAGCTGGTTAATTGGTGAGTAGTTAGTTGGTGATTTGTCGATTGCTGAGTAGTTAATTAGTCACTGGTTCATTGGTGGTCAGTCAATGAGTGGCTATGGCTTTGAAGATCTAGAAGTCTATAAGGCAGCCAGAGAATTCAGAAAGAAGATCTACCTTCTCATCAAGAGGCTACCTGCCGAAGAAAAGCACAAGCTTGTGGCTCAGATGAGACGTGCTGCGACTTCACTCACAAATAACATCGCGGAAGGACACGGCCGATTTCATTATCAAGAAAACATTCAGTTTTTGAGGCAAGCAAGAGGCTCGCTGGAAGAGCTGCTGGACGACCTCAATATTTGCATCGACGAGAAATACTTTTCCGAGGACGAGCCGAATGCGCTCAAATTAGAAGGCTTTGATCTGCTGCATCGAATCAACGGCTATATCGTCTATCTGCGCAAACGGAAGGAGAACGAGGCGCCGTAATTGACCATTGCGATGTCAATGAGTTAACCAATCACCAATTAACCATTTAAGCAGGTTGGCTTCTTCTCCCGCTATACTAACCGACATTCTCAGCCGCCTTCATGCCGTCCGCAAACAGCAACAGAGGGTCGTTCTGCGCTCGGGTATCCTTGTTTTTGGCACCACGCTGCTGATTTCGATCGTCGCTGCAACGCTCATCGAGCTGGCACTTACGCTCGATGCAACCAGTCGGACGATGCTGTTCTACTGCCTGGTGGGCCTTGTTGCTGTCCTTTTCTTCTGGCATGTTTTTCAGCCACTGCTTCGTTCTCTTCATGTGCTTCGTCAGGTTAACGACTTCACGCTCGCCCGGCGCGTGGGGGCATTCTTCCCGCAGATTCATGACCGTTTGCTAAATCTGCTGCAGCTCAATCTGGAAATCGCCGCGGGTAAGTCTCTCTACTCGCCCGAGCTTGTCGATGCCTCATTTCAAGACCTCACACAGGATATTAGTGGTCTGGACTTCATCACATCCGTTGATCGCACACCGACACAGCGATCGCTCAGGGTGTTCGCCGTGAGTGCCATCGGATCATTGCTGCTGGTGGCGGCGGCTCCGACCCAGCTCTCGGATTCGCTCTATCGCCTCACCCACTTCACACGCGAGTTTGTTTCCCCTCCCGAGTTCGTGTTCGAGGTGTCACCGGGAAACAAGGAGGTCACGAAAGGTCAATCTGTTGAAGTCCGCATCAAAGTCCACGCAACATCTCCCTCATTTCTCGCAACAAAGCAACGAGCGCTCCAGCTCTTCTGGCGCCTGGAGGGGCAGACGAACTTCGAGAAAGTCGATCTATCCACTGATTCTTCGGGTCTGTACAGGAACGTCTTTCAGAGCGTGCGAGGCTCCACAGAGTACTTTGCCCAGCTCTCAGACATTTCAAGTGAACATTATCGCCTCACGGTGATCGACCGGCCCATCATCCGGTCATTCCAAGTCCGGCTGGAATTTCCATTATACACGCAACTGCCGACCAGAGTGCAGGATGAGTTCGTCGGAGAAGTTTCGGCATTGCCGGGGACCAGAATTTCCATCACGGGCACGTCGAGCAAACACCTTCAGCACGGTCGCATCGTTTTCGGCAACGGCAAATCATTTCCCCTAGCCATTCGTGCTGAACGATTCTCAGCCTCCTTCGCTGCTGACACTGAAACGGAGTACCACCTCGAGATAACGGATTCAGAAAACCTCACCAACGCCGATCCGGTGAAGTACCTGATCAAGCTGATACCTGATGAGTCACCCTCAGTCGCCATACTCCAGCCGGGCCGTAACGTCGACATCGCAGGCGATCAATATCTGCGGCTGCTGATTCAAGCCAAGGATGACTTTGGCATCTCAAGCCTGCGAATCGGTTATCGGCTGATTCACTCCCGCTACGAAAAGCCGGGTGAAACTCACAGGTTCCTTTCGATCCCGCTTCCCTCATCGGTGGGCGCTCAGGCTGAAGTTCCTTATGTGTGGGATCTCTCTCCGATGAGATTGGCGCCGGAGGATGTCGTTGAGTACTTCGCGGAGGTGTTTGACAACGACGTCGTTCGCGGACCCAAGAACGCCCGCAGCCAGATCTTACTGATCCGACTGCCTTCAATCGAGGAGGTCTTTGCAGAGCTCGACAAGGGGCATGAAACATCCATCGATGATCTTCAGCGGACACTGGAAGACGCAAAGCAGCTAAAAGAGAAGATCGAGTCCGTCAATCAGGACATCAAGAAGAACAAGGAGATGGACTGGCAGCAGCAGAAAAAACTGGAGGAGATGTCCAAAAAGTACCAGGAGCTCCAGAAGAAGCTCACTGACGTTCAGAAACGCCTTGACGAAATGGTCCAGAAAATGGATCAGCAGAACGTCTTGTCGCAGGAGACGCTTGAGAAATACTTGGAGCTTCAGCAGTTGTTTGAGCAGCTCAACTCAGCCGAACTCCAGCAAGCGTTGAAGCAAATGCAGATGGCCATGCAGAACATCACCAAAGAACAGCTCCAACAGGCGTTGCAGAAGCTCACGTTTTCTGAGGAGCGGTTCCGCCAGAGCATTGAACGGACCATTGAGCTGTTGAAACGCATTCAGATTGAGCAGAAGATGGATGAAACAAGGAAGCGCGCCGAGGAGTTGCACCGACTACAAAAAGAGGTGAACGACGAGACGGCACAATCCGCA
The DNA here is from genome assembly GCA_038043105.1 of Bacteroidota bacterium. Lineage (GTDB taxonomy): Bacteria > Bacteroidota > Ignavibacteria > UBA10030 > UBA10030 > VGWB01. The sequence goes on along the minus strand of JBBTCR010000573.1, from coordinate 10,229 downwards.
GACCAACAAAAGCTGGATGAACTCGCGAAGAAGCAGACTGACCTTGCGGAGAAAGAAGCGCACTTAGAAAAAGAAACCGCTGATCTCCAGAAACGCATGGAAGATTTCTTCACCGAGATGCCTGTTGAAAAGATGCAGAAACTGAACGCCGAGCTGCAGCGACAGCAAATAGCCGAGATGATGAAACAAGCGGGCCGCCAACTGCAGGCAGGTCAAGCGCAGCAGGCTCGGGGCTCGCAGCAACAGATTCAAAAGGGGCTCCAGAGTCTTTCCAATCAGCTCCAGTCGATTCAGCAGGAGATGCTGCAGAAGCAGATGCAGCAGGTGCTGAATGAGTTCCGGCGAGCGATCAACAACCTCCTTGAGCTCTCCAAGCGAGAGGAAAATCTGAAAAGCCAATCCCAGAGCGCTCCGCAGAACTCGCCACAGCTTCGTCAGAACGCTCAGGACCAGATGCGGGTGATGCAGGATATGGGCAACGTCATTCAAGGGCTGAGCGAACTCTCGAAGCGCTCGTTCGCTGTGACGCCGGAGATGGGCAAAACGATCGGCGAAGCGTTGATGCACATGCAGAACGCGATGAACGCGCTCGATTCTAGAAGCGGGATTGCAGCCTCGCAAGAGCAGGGTCAGGCGATGGCATCGCTGAACATGGCGGCGATGCAAGTGCAGAAGGCGATGCAGTCGTTGATGCAGGGCGGCGGCAGCGGAATGGGCGGACTGCTCCAGCAGCTTCAGATGCTAGCGGGCCAGCAGCAGTCGATCAATATGCAAACGCTGCAGATGCAGCAGGCAGCCGAAGCGGCGCGGCTCGCGTTGGGACAAGAAGCTGTAAGAAAATCGTTGGAACAGTTGAACAAAGAAGCGCAGGCCAGCGGTGAGCAGAAAAAACTGCTCGGGGATCTCGACAAGATCGCAGAGGATATGAGAGAAGTTGTTCGGAACCTTGAACAGAACGACGTCAATCCCGAGACCATCAGGAAGCAGGAGCGCATCTTGTCGAGATTGCTGGACGCATCGAAATCCATGCGCGAGCGCGACTATGAGAAGAGGCGAAGGGCAGAGACAGGAACGGAGATTGCGCGTCGCAGCCCGGGCGAGCTTGATCCGTCGACGCTGGAAGGAAGAAATCGGCTTCTAGAAGACCTACTGAAGGCGTTGGAGCAGGGGTACGCGAAGGACTACCAGGAGTTGATACGGAAATACTTCGAGGCGCTGCAGAAGAGCGAAGTGCAGAAGAAATAGGGTTTTGGTAGTTGTCCGACTTCTGAATACGCCCATTTCCGCCGAGAAGTCAGACATCTCTCAGGAGTAATGGAAAACCAGACCTGACAGGTTTTGGAAACCTGTCAGGTCTCACAAGAAATTGGAAACCTCTGTACGGGATCCGCACAATCTCCCACCATCAGCTTCCCAGATCCTTCTTCTCCTTCCGCATCCGCAACCACTCGCCCACCGCTGCAGCACCACAACCGATGACAAAAGCGAAAGCAACTAGCGCGATCCTGAACATGATGAAACGATAACCCTCAGCATTCTTCCAAGGAACTTCAAACGCAGCCAGCAGAGTGACTGCGTAGAGCATCGACCCAAACCCGGGCTCCAGAATTGTCACCCCCCTTGATCGATACCCAATATAGCCACTGATAATCGCTACTCCACCTCCCGCCCACAGCGTGAACCACCAAAAGCCCAGAGGTCGGAACAGTGTTCCTACACCAAATGCAAGAAACGATGGAAAAAGGCCAAACAAAACGAGAAAACAATATGTTACGATCAACCATCGCCAGTCGATTGATATTAGAGAACGTTGCGATTCGTTGGTTTCCATTCGTTAGAGCCCTCGGGAGTCCCTTCGATACTGGTGCTTTGATAGCAATGTTGCACGGTTACTGAAACTCACCAGCGAATTTCCACCACGCCAACCTTCTTGTTGTATCCACCTTGACTTCCACAGAAGCAGTCGGATACAGAAGGGACTGTGCGTGGATCGTAACCGCATGATCTGTAACCGAGACCGAGTAGGTTGCATCATTGGTTCTCGACATCTCCTCCGGTAATCTGTAGCCGCGGTAGCTGCCGTTCCCTCCGCCAAGGTCTCGTGGTAGCAAACGGTACTGATAGATGTTCAAAGCCAGGAAGTGAATATCATTTATGATCAAGTCCCTGTTGTCCTGGACGGCCAATCCTTGCCGAACGTGTTGGCGGGAAGTCTCCGAAATGACACTGATAGGTATGATCGAAGCCGCTACGAACAAGGCAATTACACCACTAAATCCATATAGAAGGCTCGAGCCCCGGAGTTGAGACCTACCGCCAGCACCATCCCTGTTCAATCGGCGACGCCGCCATTCAAGTAAGAAGGCTCCCGGACAAACCACAAACCCAATGAGCACAGCTGCAAGAACCCGCGCTTGTACCACCGCTTCTGGGAACCGCGCGGGTTTCCCAGCGAATGCGTTGAGTCCATTCTCGAGCGTATGCATTCCCGCAATCACCCAGGGAAACAATACTGTGCGTGGGTCCTCCACATAGTGCGGGGTATGTTTGAAGAGTACTCGCTCTGAGGAGATCATCACGCTGAGAGCAATTATCGAGAGCACGCAGACCTGCCACAGAAATGCGGGCGCGAATTCTGATGACTCAGTTTTCTGAGACATGCGAGATCCCTTTCTTTGTCAAGATGAACTTCTCCTGAACCATACCAGCCTTCCCATCGTAGTTTTTGAAGTTCGGTTCCCTCCCTTTTACATACGTCTCCTGGGAAATAAGGACGATACGGTTGAGATCAAGCGCCTCGACAGTCACGGTCATGGGGTCACCTTCCCAGCTTGGCTTATGAATATTGGATCCAACGGTGGCGCCATTTTGCAGCCTGCGGAATACATCTGCAAGCGTTTCCTTCTTTTCGACTCCCTGTTGATGGTATGCCTCCAGAGTCTTGAGTAGCGGGATTGGCATCTCGTAGCACATCACCCCCCGCCCAATGAGTGTGCGAACCCTCATAACCTGATCCACTTGCCATCGTGTTTGATCCTCCATCCTGACCCACGTGAAAGCACTACAAGCCAAGACGACGATAGCGACTATTCCGCCTGCGACTCTTAGTCTTCTTGATATCGGTTTCCACAGAGCGTAGATCAAGAGAGCAATGAGGTACGCCCCAGCGAAAATTCCCGCTGTATTCAGCGCAGGCCACACTTCCGTCGATCGCGGCGTGAGAAGAAACGCGAGCGACACAACGATCACACCTGCCACGATCCAGACGAGGGTAATCGAAACTTCCTGTTTGATCTCAATAGTAATTGTGTTCTTTTCCATGCTCTCAGGATCCTATTTGTACAGTTGTAGTGCCTTCTGTAACTCGGGAGGAATCGGCAACGCCTGCTCGATCTTGATCTCCGGACGCGGCTTCTCCTCCTGCAAGATGAGCGGTGAGAACAGCAGGCTGCCCACGATGAGCAGGAAGACGATAGAAGCGGCCGCCGGCAGAGGAATTGAGATCCTAGTGACCCAGAGCGGGTAGACTCGCCCTTTCGGCTCTCTGGAGACACGTCTTTCCACCTCGACATCTCGTTTCGGCTTACCTCCAAGAATCTCCGTTTGCAGCTCCCACGATGCCCGGAGGAAATCTCTGCATTCGGCGCATGAGCTGAGATGGAGAAACAATTCGCGCTCCGACGGAGCGTCAAGCTCGTGATCGATGAACTGGCTGGCAAGCTGTTGATAATGTTCGTGGTTCATAGCATAACCTTTTTGCTTTCGTTGCTACACTGAGTGTGTTATTGGAAGTACGGCTTCAATTTCTCCAACATCGCCTTCCGCGCCCTGAAGATCCTCGACTTCACCGAGCTTTCCGTAGCGCCGGTGACAGCCGCAATCTCCGCATAGGACATGTTCTCATACACCAGCAGTACCAGCACCTCGCGATATTCGTGCTTCAGACTATCGAGCAGGCGAATGACAATCTCGGAACGCTCCGCTGAGACGAACGTCTCGTGTGGCGTCTCCTCATCCCACACCGATTCATCCTCCAGCCGTCCGTCATTGCGGGTCCTGCGCAGATGCATCAGCGCTTCGTTGCGCGCGATGCGAAAGATCCACGACCGGAACGAGCTACTCTGCTCGATACTTCCTGCGTGCTCTTGGACCTTGATGAACGTATCCTGAACGACGTCTTCCGCAAGCTGCCGGTCGGCAAGGATCTTCAGGCAATATGCGAATACCCCATCGCTGTAGGCCTCATAGATTGCAGCAAAGGCTTGCTGACTCCCGCGCTGGAGCTCACGGAGAAGCTCCTGTTCAGACGTTGGATTCACGTTCACAGTGCATATCGTGGGGGTCCCCCTTAGGAAAGCTTTCCTCAGCCTCTGCGTAAAGATGCAGAAAGCGGTGAAAAGTTGCTCGGTCAAGGGGAATACAAGACTCTGCGTGCCTCTCTCCTACACGCCGAAGCTGTTGAGGGGATTAGTCTAGAGAGCCGGACGAAAAGTCTCTCGCAAAGTCGCAAAGGACGCAAAGTTAGTATTTACACTAAGGATTTCACAAAGTTTCACTTTGCGACTTGCCTGCCCGCCAGTACCGCCAGCCGATGCAGGGTCAGGCGGGGCGTCTTTGCGTGAAAGCACAGTTTTCGACCGTGCTTCTAGTAGTGCTTCTGGGGAAACTGGAGGAACTTCGAGTCACGCGTCCCCTCTTGGCGAAGCCATCCCTTCGGGACGTGTGTGGGCAAGCGGGGAGCAAAGGGGTGTGTTAGACGCTCATAGGATCTGTCCACGTTTTCGCTATTAGTCCGTCTTCCCTGCCACCAACGGTTCTCCGGTCTCAAAATCATACAGAGTCAGGCGGCGAACACGGAAGTACGTCGTCCAGTAATCCCACAACGTTTGGACATGTGCACGCCGGGCGTTATCCTTCTCGCTTTGTGCAAGGAACAGGTTGGGAATATCAATCTTCCCGATCAAGTACCGCTCTTTCGCCACATCGAACCTGCGTTGAGCAATGGTGTCGGACTTCGCCGCCACAGCGACTTGTTTCTGCAAAAGATTCAGACGAGACACCTGATACAGAACCTCTTGATCAAAATCGCGCCGCTGTCGCTCAACAGAAACGTCCGTTCGCTTCTGATCGGCGAGCGCTGCATCCACAGACGAAGTCCCGGCACCCCAGCGGAAAATCGGGACATCAAAACGGAGACTGAATTGCTGCTGATCCAGAAGATTGTTGTAGGCATCGGGGAGAAGTGGAGCCCGCTGGTTGAATCCCAGGCTCGCCGTCATCGTCGCTTTGAAGAAATTGTCCGATCGCGCTTGTGAAACGTTTCGCTCCGCCGTCAACTGTTGAAGTTCGAAGTTGAGAACATCGCTCCGGTACTTCCTGGCCTGAGGAAGAGCAACTGATGGGTCGATCGAGGAAGAGGCGATTTCATCCGGAGGCAAAACCACAATGTACGTCGAAGGGCCGTAGCCAAGAGCGATTCTGAGGTTCTGCTGCGCACGGCTGAGCCCAAGATTGGCGTTCTCAAGTTGTGTTTGTGCATTCAGATAGGCAAGCTCACTCTGCAGCAGGTCGTTCTCTGCGATCTTGCCCACGTTGAACCGACCCTTCGAAACCTTGTAGAGAGTGTCGTTGTTCGCAAGATTGATGGCTGCATTGCTGGAGCTCATCGAGGCAAGATAGAGTTCGAAAAACTTGTTGGCGACATCAATCGCGCCCTCCTCCAACGCCTCGGCCATTTCGCGACTGGCCATCTTGTACCGAATCTCCTGCGCGCCCAAGTCCCATCTCATCGTGTTGATCTGAAACAGAGGTTGACGCAAGCTCATCGAGAACGGGCTTGATCGATAGTATTGCGACTTGGATTCCAGGAGGTCGATCCGGTTCAGCCCGGAGGAGACCGACAGCTCGCCGCCGGTAAACGGTATCTTCTGGGAGACGGAAAGACTTAGGGATGAGTTCGCCTGGCTCTGGGGTGTGAAGACGGTGCTCCCATCCGGCAGGATGATCGGCGTGATGGAGCGATAGAAACCGGGTACGTCCCCCTGCAGCGTCAGCTGGGGATACAGCGTGGCGGAAAACGACCTGTACGAGGACTGCTTGCTCTCATAAGCATGGTGTGCCATCGCTGCGAGCGGACCGTTGGCGCGCGCAAGGCGGATGCAGTCTCTCAATGTCAAGTACGTGGTGTCCGTCTGCGCTAACGCTTCGAGAGTACCAAAGAGAAGGAGGATGCAAAAAGGCAGTGGAGTCCGATTTTTCATGGCCTGTGGGCCTGGTTTTGTGAGACGGTGAATATCTAAGGTCTCTTCTCGGTCGCCTCGATCACTCGTATCGCAAACAGACGACCGGGTCTTGCTCCGCGGCACGACGGGCAGGGAAGATGCCGAAAGCGATCCCAATGGATATCGATATGACAAACGATACAAAGACCGAGACACCGGTGACGATCGTGAGAACTCCCGCCAGATGATGGATGGCAAAACTCAGCCCAACACCGAGGATGATCCCGATGATGCCCCCTGTTACACTGATCATCGTCGCCTCGCTGAGAAATTGGAGGACGATGTCTTTCTTCGTGGCACCCGTAGCGCGGCGGATGCCGATTTCCTTCGTCCGCTCCATCACCGACGCAAGCATGATGTTCATGATGCCAACGCCCCCGACGATGAGCGAGATCGAGGCGATCGCACCGAGGACGATGTTGAAGATCTCTTTCGTGCGCTGTTCCTGCCTGAGCAGTTGTTCCGGAATCGTCACCTGGAAGTCGATGACCTGGTTGTGCCGGCGTTGAAGCATCCGGCTGATGACCTCCGCAAGCTCTGCCATGGGCTCGGAGCTCGATGCGCGAACCACCAGCCGATCGAGTTGGTGGTAATTGACCACCTTTTTCTCTTCCTCCGAACTCTCACCAGTGCCGGTGGCACGAGCAGCCTTCTGGACGTCGAGGCGCGTGATGAGGGTGCGATTCTTGTATCGAAGGAGAAGCGTACTGACGGGCGTATACACATCATAATTGTAATCACGCAATCCCAGATGCTGAATGCTCTGCTTGCTGATCGCTCGTTCCTGCAGCACGCCGATAACGGTCAACCACAGGCTGCCGCATTTGATCCGCCCCCCAATGGGATCTTCTTTGGCGAAGAACTTCGTCTTGATGGCGTGTCCGATCACGGCAACCGGTGACGCCAGTTCCAAATTCTTCCTCGAAAAGATACGACCTCGTTCCAGCACAAAATCGGATATGGCGAAGTACGTCGAGTCGACTCCCACCAGCTTGCTCGTCCGTTTCAGTCCTTCGCGGATTACCATTGTCTCTACGACAACTTCCGGACTTACAAACTCAACGTATGGAAGAGTCTGCTGAATACTCTGCCCATCTTGAAGTGTCAATCCTGGACTGAAACGCTTTTTTTCGGTTTTCTTCGCTAGCTCGTCTTCTGCAACTTTTCCTTCTTCCTGCTCAACAATCGGGGTGATGATGATATTGTTCGCTCCCAGGAGCTTCATCTGTTCCAGTATCTCTTGCTTCGCCCCTGTTCCGACGGCCAGCATCGATATGACCGATCCAACGCCAAAGACGATTCCCAGCGACGTGAGAACAGCCCTGAGCTTGTTGTGGGAAATCGCCTCAAGAGCGATTTGAAGACTCTGCAGGAGATGTTCTATCATAGTGTCAGGATAGAAAAGAATAGAACTATGCCGGAGTGCGACTCATTTGGACGCAGTCAACAATATCATTTTCAGTTTCTCTGCCTCGGCGGGTGATGAAAGAAGAAGCTGATCTTTTTCGCCTATCCCCGTCACCACGACTGCCGCGTTTTCGTTCATCAGGCCAAGTTTTACTTCTTGCCTGACCACACCGCCCCCATTCTTCTTATAGACGAACGTCGTTGTTCCTTCAGTGTGGATGCATTCGAGAGGTATGTAAAGAGTCGAGTCGAGCTTTGCGACCAAGATTTCATTTGCCGTCGTCATCGCAGGACGGAGCGTGGTATCGGATTCGTTGACGCGGATACGAACTTCAAACACTTTGGCGTCAGAATTCGGCCGCTGCTCGCCGATGTTGGCGACGGCAGTCACGGTGCCTGTGAGAGGCTTGGCAGGATCGGCATCAAGTTTCAATTTGACCTTCTGTCCTGCGGCGATCTTCTGAATATCCACTTCGTTGACATACGTGATGGATTCCATTTCGCGCAGATCGGGCAGTGTCGCAACCGTCGGATCCCAGGCGTTGATGGTGCTGCCTACGACCTTTTTCTTGCCGTTCCACTCGCGCGCGTAGATGACCATGCCATCTGCCGGGGCTTTGATGGTAAATTCCGCGATCGTCTTTTGATAAAGTTCCAGCCGCTGCTGCTCCTTCTTCAAGTCTACGTCGACAGCTTGCATTTTCGCGATCGCCTGCTGTGTTTTGGTCACATAGTTCTTCTTTGCCTGCTCGTAGTTGCGCTGGGCCCGCTCGTATTCGATTTCTGCCTGTCGCCGCATTGCCGGAGCTTCGTACGCAGACTGCTCCATAACGATGCGCTTTTCCTCCTGTCCGTAAAAGAGATTCACAAGTTCGTCTCGAGCTTGTGAGAGCGTCAGCACACTGTCAAGTTTTGTCTGGGTGTACTGTGCATCGAGCTTTTGAATGGAGAGCTGCGAGTCTTTGAACTTTCCGGTGATTTCCGATTTGTCGAGCTCCGCGACGAAGTCCCCCTTCTTGATGACTGTCCCCTCGGGGATGATGTTGTTAATTTTCATCTGCCAGATATTCGCGGCGCGGGCATTCACTGAGCCCATGATGTTGATGGAGCTCTTCGCCTGAAGTTCGCCCGTCGTTGTTACGGTAACGAGGAACTGCCCCTTCGTCGGCGTTACGATCACGTCTGATTTCGTCGTTGTACCTCCAGCGGACAGGTACCAGAGGAAGCTCACCACGACAACGACTCCAGCCGAGTATGTCACGATCGGTCGGCGTTTTAACGCGGTGAAAATGTTGGGAAGAATTGATAGACGGAACATTGTATTACCCCTTCTGAAGCTGCTGTATTGTGACTATGCTTCTGAATCGAGCGGCGCCTTACGGTGCACCCAAGCAAGAAAACGATTCGGTGAAAGTCAAGCTCCCAGAAATGCGCACAAACCCACGTACGTAACAAGGAGGGATAACATTAAGACGTTGGTAAGGTCCAGGACGTCGCGTTTGTGCGGGAGATATTCAAACGGAAGAGAAGAAGAGAAAAAGACTAGGATTCCTCTTCGCAGTATGTGTTGAGAAGGTGTTAAGACATTGATCCAATTGAGGTTCCGGTGCAAACAGGAGTGACTCCCAACGACACACCCTCTCGCGTGAGCAAATGGGTTCTGAGAGGGTCGTCAGACTCCGAAAGAGCCTGATGGACTCTGTCGAGGAGCAGAGAGGTGGGCCAGCGATTCACAGGATGTCCGACTTCTGGAATTAGCCTAAACTCAGTGGAAGTCGGACATCTTTCCTAAGCCGCTGGCAGATTTGCTCGGTAAGACCTCCGACTTTCCACGCGCTAGGCCTTCCCCAGAAGTCGGACGTCCTTGGTGGGCTTTTGGAACCTTCCGAAGGTCTTCGGATTAAGCATGGGAAACCGGAAGGCCAGGTGGCTGGTAAATGCCCGCCTTCCAAGACGGAGCCAGACTCACGAGAAGTCGGACGTCTCCCGGGAACAATGGAAAGCCAGACCTGACAGGATTTGGAAACCTGTCAGGTCTCATAACAAATCGAACATCTACAACGTGGGTCGGGATAGGATCTCCCACCGCAGCTTGGGAATCATTCTCCCTCACTCCGGTGCTTCCTCCAGAACCTCGGCTTGTTTCTCCCTCTCTCCCCGTCCAAGGGTGATGACGGGAAAGAAGAGCATCGCCATCGCCAGCGCAATGAGGGGATAAGAGATGTCAATGAGGAGCTTCTGGCTATCAAGCAGATACGATCCGAAGAATAGCGTGCCGACAGCTAGAACAAATACTAGCAGCACAGCCAGCAGCGGACGGAACCAGTACGCGATAAACGCGGCAACGGCGAGACAGGCGAGCGAAAGCCAAAGATGGCCTGTTCCTGATCTACTGATGAAGTTCTTTTCGATTATGCTCTGAATAACGCTCCTGTATCGCAAGTCTCTGAAAGCCGGGCCAAAGCCCACGTTCCTCGGGTCCTCGTAAATCAGAACGATCTTGTCCTTGAACTTCTCCGAAAAGAAGTACTGTTGTGCAGC
>JBBTCR010000572.1:0-8931 GCA_038043105.1 Bacteroidota bacterium | reverse complement strand
TCGACAATTGAAAATTTCATAAGATGTCCCCAGAAACAATACTCCAACTTAGCGCCGTAGTTCTTCTTCTCCCGCTCGCCGGCTTCGCGATTCTCATTTTCTTCAGTAAGCGATTGCCGCGACAGGGTGACTGGTTGGAAACGGGCATTCTCTTCATCGCGCTGGCCCTTTCCATCGTTGTCTTTGCTGTTAAGATGGGGTCATACCACGATGAGACTCTTCAGGCAAACTTCACGTGGGTGAATCTTGGCAACGTGCCGGGCTTTGGTCCAATGACCATTACGCTCGGCATCATGGTCGACAACCTCGCAGCGATCATGCTTGTCGTGGTGAACATCGTCAGTGCGTTCGTGCACTTGTTCTCCATCGGCTATATGCACGGCGACGTGCGGTATGGAAGATACTTCGCATACCTTGGACTGTTTACCTTCTCCATGTTGGGGATCGTGCTGACCAACAACTTCCTCTTGATGTATGTCATGTGGGAGTTGGTCGGTCTCAGCTCGTACCTGCTCATCGGACACTGGTTTGAGAAGAAGTCCGCCAGCGATGCTGCGAAGAAGGCGTTTATCGTCAACCGAGTGGGCGATATCGGAATGTTCACCGGTATCCTTATTCTGTTTGCGACCTTCCACGCATTCTCCTTTGACACGATTTTTTCCTCGATGAAGTCTGGCACCATTCCTTTTGGCAGTGAAGCGTGGTTGACTGCTGCTGGCATCCTGATCTTCTGCGGTGCGATCGGGAAGTCGGCTCAGTTCCCACTGCACGTCTGGTTGCCCGATGCGATGGAGGGTCCCACTCCCGTCAGCGCGTTGATTCACGCTGCCACCATGGTAGCCGCGGGCGTCTATCTGGTGGCGCGCACCTTCCCGATGATGACGGCAGATGCTTTGGTGTTCATCGCCTATATCGGTGCGATCACCGCGTTCATCTCGGCCACCATTGCCATTGCTCAGAACGACATCAAGAAGGTGCTCGCCTATTCGACCGTCAGCCAGCTCGGCTATATGGTGATGGGACTTGGTGTGGGAGCGTACACAGCAGGCTCCTTCCACCTGGTGACCCACGCCATGTTTAAGGCCGGACTCTTTCTCGGCTCGGGCTCAGTAATCTATGCGATGCACCATGCCCTTCATCACGCGGGTGATCATCACACGGATCCGCAAGACATCCGCAACATGGGTGGGCTGAGGGGAAAGATGCCCATCACGTTCTGGACATTCGTGATGTATACGCTGGCGATCTCCGGCGTTCCCCTCACCTCAGGATTCCTCAGCAAGGATGAGATCCTTGCCGGAACATTGGCATTCGGCAGCCTGACGGGTCACATATTTATTCCGATCGTTGGCTTCCTTGTCGCGGGCCTTACAGGGTTCTATATGTTCCGCCTTCTTATCCTGACATTCCTGGGAGAGCACAAAGACCATCACCGCCTCGAGTCGATCCACGAGTCGCCGTTGACGATAACCATTCCGCTCATGGTCTTTGCAGTGCTCTCGTTCTTTGCCTTCTACAGTCTGAACCCAATTGGCGCGGCGAGCGGATGGTTTTTCGATGCGATGCCGCGACCGGAGGCTGTCGTGCCGGCTTCACTGGCTGCTGCCGGTATTGAGACCTTTGAGGAGGCGTTGCATCATTCCCACACGCCCGCGATGGCTCTGTCCTTGACGGTGGCGAGCATCGGGATCTTGGTCGCGTTTGTGACGTACTACTGGAAAAGAATCAGTGCGGATACTGTGGCAGAACGCCTGAAGCCTGTCCATCAGTTTCTTTTAAACAAATGGTACTTCGATGAATTGTATGAAGCCACCGTCGTTCGAGGAACAGTTGGCTTGGCGAAGGCCTACCGGTGGTTTGATAATGTGATTATTGATGGCATCGTGAACGGGACGGCAAGTTGGACGAAAGGCTTGACGCTCGGAACGAAGCGGAACTGGGAGGAGGGCAATATCGGTGCAATCCCGTACATCGTTGCCACAGCGGCTGTTTCGTTGTACGTCGGTTGGGTGGTGGGGGTTGGTCTGATTCCTGCTGAGGCCTCGTTTGGAACAATTGTGGGCGACGTCCTGCTTGGCCTCGCAGTTGCCGGTTTGACATTCTTCCTCTTCTATGTCGGTGTTGGAGGATTTGACAACAGCATCGTAGACGGACTTGTGAATGCGACGGCATATCTTGCAGGGTTTCTTGGTTTGGTCACGCGACGTGTGCAGACCGGCAGAGTGCAGACCTATCTAGCCTTTGTAATATTGGGTGTAATGATTTTCTTCCTCTGGTTTCGTTGAGGAGGAGACCTGACAGGTTTTCAAAACCTGTCAGGTTTAGCAACGTTGAATACGTTGTGAATTTTTGAAGGAGTACTACAGAATGGAATTTTTGGGATTCGGTATTCTGACCTGGATTACGTTCGTCCCCATCGCTGGCATGATTGCTGTGTTGGTGATCCCGAAAGAGAGCCAGAATGCGATGAAGTGGAGTGCCGCGGTCGCCACCTTTGTGCAAGTGGTTCTCGCGGTGATCATTTATTTCAACTTCAATCGTGGGCTTGCGGGTATCAACACAGAACAGGGCATGCAATTCGTGGAGAAAGCAACGTGGATCGACATCAAGAGCGTCCCGTGGTTTGGAAGGATTCACGTTGAGTACTTCCTCGGTGCGGATGGTTTGAGCACCCCCATGGTCTTGCTCACCGCCCTGATTAGTTTCCTTGCTGTGTTCGCATCATGGAAGATCGACAAGGCGCTCAAGGGCTACATGGCGATGCTCTTGCTGCTCGACACGGGGATGATGGGCGTGTTCGTCGCGCTCGACTTTTTCCTGTTCTATGTGTTCTGGGAACTGATGCTGCTGCCGATGTACTTCCTGATTGGCATCTGGGGTGGCCCGCGGCGCGAGTACGCGGCAATCAAGTTCTTCCTCTTCACGTTGCTCGGAAGCGTCCTGATTCTCCTCGCGATGATCGCGCTGTATTTCAGTGTCACGGTTCCGGATGGGGCGACTGGAGAACGAATCTACACGTTCAACATGCTCGCGATGATGGATCCCGCCAATTTCCAGGCGGGCTCGCTGCTCGCGGGTCTTGGGACGTATTGGCGTCACCTGGCCTATATCGCCCTGTTCATCGGGTTTGCGATCAAAGTCCCGATATTTCCGTTCCATACGTGGTTGCCCGATGCGCACGTCGAAGCTCCAACCGCCATCAGCGTCATTCTGGCTGGCATCCTTCTGAAAATGGGAACCTATGGATTGCTGCGGATCAGCTATCCGATGTTCCCTGAGCTTGCAAATTACTACGCGTGGCCGCTTGCACTGGTCGCGCTGATCAACATCGTCTACGGTGCGTTGTGCGCGATGGCGCAGCAAGATTTCAAGAAACTCATTGCGTATTCGAGTATCAGTCACATGGGCATCGTGCTGCTGGGTATGTCCGCGATGAACACGCAGGGGATGATAGGGGCGGTGTTCCAGATGTTCAATCACGGTACGATCACCGCGATGCTCTTTTTGATTGTTGGAGTCATCTACGACCGTGCGCACACGCGCGACCTCGATGCATTTGGGGGTCTGGCCATCACGATGCCGAAATACACGGCCGTCATGTCGGTCGCGTTTTTCGCAGCCCTCGGATTGCCGGGACTGAGTGGATTCATTTCTGAAGCGTTTTCGTTCCTTGGTGCGTTTCAGACGTTCCGGGTGATCACAATTCTTTCGACGCTTGGCATTGTGCTGACGGCGGGCTACATGCTTTGGACCCTGCAGCGTGTGTTCCTCGGTCAGCCGAACGAAAAGTGGGCCTCGTTGCCCGACATTAACGGGCGAGAGCTGTTCACGCTGGTGCCGCTGGCTGTGATCGTTCTGGCGCTTGGCATCTATCCATCCTTGATGCTCGACTTGATGACATCATCCATTAACCATCTTGTTGACTTTGTCAAGCAAGGTGGATCCGCGATGGCGTTGACGCCGTAGCCGATACGCGTTTCGTCTCGATTTTCGATTTCATTTTTGAAAACGTCAGAATCGTAACTATGGCTGAACAAGCTCTACGAAGTCTATCGCAGTTTCTGCCGGAGACATCGCTTGTCATCACATTCTGCGCAGCAATTCTGATCGGCATTATCTTCCGAAAGAGGCCTCAGATTGTCCCGGTGATCTCGTTGCTCGGGATTGCCCTCGCCCTTTGGTTCGCCGTTCGACAAATGGGCGTTTCACAATCGGTATTCTCAGGGATGATCGTCGTTGATCCGTTCGCCGTATTCTTCAAGGTCGTGGTCGGTTCTTCAGCTATTTTCATCTTGCTCTTCTCCCTCTACTCGTCGGAAGTCCAATCAACTATCAAGCGGCTGGTCGAGTACTCCTCTCTGCTCGTTGCGATGACCCTTGGCATGTTCCTGATGTCCGGCGCAGCGAATCTCTTGATGATGGTTCTCTCGGTCGAATTGACCAGCTTGAGCTCGTACATTCTCGCTGGGTACACCAAAGAGGCGCCAGACTCGAGTGAAGCGTCGTTGAAGTATATCATCTACGGCGCACTGTCAACCGGTCTGATGCTCTATGGCATTTCGATCATCTATGGATTGACCGGCGGCGCCACTGATTTCTTCGGCATCAACAAAGCTCTCGCAGCTGGATCGGTTAGTCCTGTGGCGCTTCTCGTCGCCAGTCTGCTCATCATCGCGGGCTTGGGCTTCAAGATCTCCGCTGTGCCGTTTCACTTTTGGACGCCGGATGTCTACGAAGGTGCGCCGATCACGATCACGGCATTCCTGTCCGTCGCATCGAAGGCGGCCGGATTCGCGATGTTGATCAGATTCTTCAAGGTATCCTTCATTGACTCGAGTGTTATCGGACTACCGACCGGGTTCTGGGCTTCGTTGCAGGATTTCGAATGGAACAAGATTGTCGCGATCCTCTCCGTTCTGACGATGACGCTCGGCAACCTGGTGGCTGTGTGGCAAAACAACTTGAAACGTCTCCTTGCCTACTCCAGCATCGCGCACGCCGGCTACATGTTGATGGGTGTAGTCGTGCTGAGCGACAAAGGGTTGGCCGCGGTGATGATCTACTTTGTCGTCTATCTGTTCATGAACCTGGGAGCATTCTACGTGGTGATGCTGATCGAGAGCAAAATCGGGAGCGAAGACATTGATTCCTACAAAGGGTTCGGCTACCGGTCGCCGTTCATTAGTGTTGCGATGGTCATTTTTTTCATCTCGCTGGCGGGCATACCTCCAACCGCTGGGTTCATTGGCAAGCTCTTTTTATTCGCAGCTTTGCTCGACGCAAAATGGATCTGGCTGGCAGTAGTTGGAGCCCTCAACAGCGTGATTTCGCTGTACTACTATGTGCGAGTCATTCGCAATATGTTCCTGCGCGATCCCGAGGGGAGTCCAGCGCCGGTTGTTTTCTCAATTCCTCAACTGTCAATTCTTGTGATCTTGCTCATACCTACACTTGTCTTCGGTTTGTACTATTCCCCAATCGTTGAGCTCGCTAATGCTTCTCTCGCGATGTTCGGATTACCCTAGCCTATTTCTCTCTTCAACGAGGTCGAACTATCCTGCAGTCTCCCCTTGCAAGCAGACAGGCGGGAGGCTGTTGAGTTTTCAAACGATAATTCTTACACTCCCCAAGAGGTGGTATTCCGCAACCTATTAGGTAGGAAGGAGACGATACTATGATGCAACATGGGCTGCTCAGAGTCCTGCTTGTGGACGATGAAGAGTCTTATGTAAAAGTCGTTGCGCTTGGTCTGAAGGAGGAATTTGACTACGACGTCGCCTTCGCAACGAATGGACGAGAGGCGATTGATTTCCTGAAGTCGAGCAGACAGGGATTTGACGTGATGGTGCTCGACTACAAGATGCCGGAAGTCAATGGTCTCGACGTGCTGCGATGGATGCATGAAGAGAGGAATGAGACCCCAACCGTTATGCTGACAGCTGCTGGCTCCGAGTCTGTTGCCGTTGAGTCGATGAAACTGGGAGCGTACGACTACTGCCGCAAAGAGGACACGGATATCGAGCGTCTCGCGAACATCATCAAGGCAACGCACGAGCGACACATGTTCCGTGTGGCCAAAGCGATTGAAGAGGAGCGAGCAAGAGAAATGGTCTTGAATAAAGAGGCCACTGATAAAGTGCGAGATGTCATCAACGCGATCACTCCGACCTTGAATTCAGCGTTCGCCAGCATCTCGGCGGATTTCGAGACGAAGGGGGAGCAGATCCTGCAAAAGCTGCCGGCTGAAGATCGACGCGAGCTGGGCAAGATGATCAACGACATTCAAGAACAGGTGGCAAAACTTGAGGCAGGTTGTCGGGGGCTACTGGCGATCTATCAGCTTACGTATGCGCGGTACCCGGAGGCGAAAGAACTCGACCGTATCAGAACGGAGTTTGAAGAGAGAACGAAACAGCTTGCAGCGCCGTCGACGCGCCACTAAGTGAGACTATAGCGACAGACGCTTTCCTTGTTTCCGAAGCCTTCTGGTTCGTTCGTAGATCAATCGAAGACCGTCCAACACCAGAGACGGCACACATTCGGTAATCATCGCCGAATGACGAGCCATCAGTTTGGAATAACCTCCCGTCGCCACAACCTTGGCTTTCTTCCCTTCACGCTTTTGTATTTCGGCCTGCAGGCGCTTGACCATTCCATCCATGGCGTCAACGGCTCCGTAGAGGATACCGGCCTGCATGCTAGAAACAGTATCCCGTCCAATGACGGTCTTGGGGAAATGCAGTTCGACCTTCGGCAATTTCGCTGCGCGACGATGGAGATCAACGGCTGACGTCTCGATACCTGGAGCGATGACCCCGCCGATATAGTCACCGTTGCTGGCAACGATGTCATACGTCGTAGCCGTTCCAAAGTCGATGATGATCAAGGGCCCGCCAAATCCAGCATATCCTGCGACAGCATTGCACAAACGGTCCGCACCCACCGAATTCGGATCGTCGTAGTGGATCTTGATCCCAAGGTCCAAGGCCGAGCTTACGAGAAGGGGTTCAATACCGAAGTACTTTTCGGCCATCATGGAAAAAATGTCAGTTAGATTTGGGACTACCGACGAAATCCCCACACCGCCGATCTTTCTGAGCGGGATGTGAGCTTCCTTGAGAAAGAGACTGACTTGAGTGCCGACTTCGTCTTCGGTTCGCTGCAGCATACTCGTTACACGCCAGTCTGAGACGAGCTTTGACTTGTCGTACACGCCGAAGACCGTGTGAGTGTTTCCGATGTCGATAGCAAGAAGCATAGATTTGCTTCCAATACGATGATACCAAAAGTCTAGACGACGACTGTGACGTCGCCAGCATAGACCGTTGTGGTTCCAGTTGGCGTTTCGAGTACCAATCCTCCGTCGTAATGAAGCTTGACGGCAACCCCCGAAATCGTGCGATCGTGTTGTTCGACGGTCACGAGTTGACCAAACATCGTGCAGCGATTCGCCCACTCCTTCGACACGCGATCGAGCTTCCCGAGCCGCACGTCGTCGTACAGTGAGTCCATCTCTCGGAGGATCCGTTGCAGGAGTTCCTTGCGATCGTATGTCGTGCTGCATTCCCGCGCAAGGGATGTTGCGCGCTGCTCCAGTTCAGGCGGAAACGCGGTTTGGTTGACGTTAACCCCCGCACCGATGACCGAGTACGAGAGGCCGCTCTGCTGAATCGTGTTCTCGAGGAGAATCCCGCAGAATTTCTTTCCGTTCAGGAGCAGATCGTTCGGCCATTTGCATTCGATAGGACAACCAGAGGCCTTCTCCACCGCACGCGCTATTGCTACGGAGGCATACAGGGTGAGTAGGCCAGCAAGGTCTTTCGGAATGACTGGACGGAGAAGGACAGAGAGCAAAAGGTTGACTCCGGGGTCAGCAATCCAGGAACGGCCGTGGCGACCGCGTCCGTTCGTCTGGAACTCTGCTACGACAACGGATCCTTCCTCCGTTCCCGCATCGCCGAGAGTTTTTGCACACGCGTTGGTCGAATCGATCGTCTCAAAAACGAAGATCTTCGTACCGATCGTGCGTGTGTTTAAGCCTTGTTGGAGTTCTTCTTTCGAGAACATCTTGTCTACTTCGCGTAGATGGAGGACTCCACGTTCTTTGCCAACTTTCCTTTGATATTAGCGACTCTCCAACCGGTGTAGTAGATCAACCGAACGATCCTTGCCATCCGATCAAAAAGGATCTTGTCAACGGTGTCGGTGGGGCGATGGTGGTCTTTGTGGACTCCTGTGAAGAAGAAGACGATTGGGATCCCGTTTCGAGCGAAGTTGTAGTGGTCGCTGCGGCGGTAGAACATCTGGGGATCCTTGTCGTCATTGTGCTTGTAATCAAGGATGAGGTTTTCCGATGTCTCGTTGGAGAGCTTCAGAAGGCTGTCGAGCTGCGTGCTGATCTTGTCTGAGCCAATCACGTAGACATAGTTCGGGTTGTTCAACCTCTCGTACGTCGTGTCCATGCGACCTATCATGTCCGTGTTGAGATTGGCAACGGTCTTCTCCAGCGGAATCAAGGGATGGGTCACATAGTACTGAGATCCCCAGAGTCCTTTCTCTTCACCTGTAACCGTGATAAACAACAGACTGCGTTTCGGCTTGACCGGGTTGGTCACAAAAGCTTCGGCGAGCTCGAGCACCGTAACAGTCCCCGACCCATTATCATCCGCTCCGTGGAAAATCGATCCGTCTGCTCCCACTCCGACATGATCATAGTGCGCGGTGAACACGACGACTTCGTCCTTGAGCTTTGGATCACTTCCTTCTAACAATCCCAGAACATTCTCAGTTTCTTTCATCTCCCTGGAGATTTTCGATTCGATCTTGACGGTCGTTTGATTCAAGAGCATCGTCTGGAATCCCGTGTCCTGCGCAGCAACGCGCCGCATCTCGCTGACGCTTCGCCCTGTCTCTGCAAGAATCTCGTCTGCG
>JBBTCR010000571.1:0-1482 GCA_038043105.1 Bacteroidota bacterium | reverse complement strand
ATCAGCTTTGCGTGCTTTGCGACTTTGCTTGAGACTTCTCGGCCAGACCTCTAGAGACGCGGTCGAAAACCATTCTCAACCGCCAAAACGCAAAGGGCGCCAAGTAAAACGGTCTAATTTTCTTGGCGATCTTGGCGGTAAGATTTTGATCAGTGGCTTTTCGACTGACTTTCTAGCAGGATGTTGAAATGACAGCCATCGACTAAAGTCGGCGGCTGCTGAAACACGAAACCTTTCCAGCAATCCTTTTCCTTAATCTCTCTCCACGGAGGAGTCATGGCGACTTTTCATCTTCGCAAGATTTGTGCTTTTCTTCTTTTCTCCCTCCTCGTTTTTCAGGGAGCGCTTTCACAAACCAAACCGCGTGCGCGCGATCTCGGCATTCCCTTCGATGGAACGCCAGGACCCTTCAACGCTATCACCGATGTTAAAGGTGTCGAGGTCGGTTACACCACAATTATTTCCGGCGAGGGCAAGCTCGTGGTGGGAAAAGGTCCGGTGAGGACCGGGGTCACGGCGATCTTTCCGAAGGGAAAAGTGTATCGCGATCGCGTGTTCGCCGCCTGGTTTACCCTCAATGGAAACGGGGAAATGACGGGAACGACATGGCTTGAAGAATCCGGCTGTCTGGGGACACCGATTCTCATCACGAATACTCATAGTGTCGGTGTGGTACGAGATGCGGTGATTGAATGGAACGTGAAGCGCGGCGGAGGGGAGGGATATTCGGGCGATTTCAGCTTGCCAGTGGTTGCGGAAACGTACGATGGCTTCTTAAACGATGTCAATGGATTCCACGTCAAAAAGGAACATGTATTTCAAGCTCTTGAAAGTGCCAAGTCCGGACCGATTGCGGAAGGAAACGTCGGGGGCGGGACTGGCATGACGGCTCACGGATTCAAAGGAGGTACGGGGACGTCGTCGCGAAAGCTGGATGAGAAAGCAGGAGGCTATACGGTCGGCGCCCTGGTTCAAGCCAACTACGGTGCGCGAGATCTCCTTCGGATTGCTGGCGTTCCTGTTGGAAAGGAGATAACCGACCTCAGGCCCGAGCGAGGGAAAAAAGATGAAGGTTCGGGTTCTATCATTGTCGTTGTGGCCACTGACGCGCCGCTGCTTCCGCATCAACTCAAACGCATCGTGATCCGCGTAGCTCTCGGGATCGGATCATTAGGAGGGAGGGGGGAGAATTCCTCGGGAGATATATTCATCGCGTTTTCTACGGCGAATCCAGAGGCTGCGAAAGCAACGGGTCTTGCTCAGCTTACAATGCTCCCGAACGAATTGATCAATCCGCTGTTTCGAGCCACAGAAGAAGCGACTGAGGAAGCAATCGTCAATGCACTGGTCGCAGCAGAAACAATGACCGGTGTAAATGGGAACAAGGTCTATGCGCTCCCCCACGACCGTTTGAGGGAAGTGATGAAGAAGTATAATAGACTGACAAAGGATTGACCCATCGGTTCATTGATCCATTGAATC
>JBBTCR010000570.1:2255-2897 GCA_038043105.1 Bacteroidota bacterium | reverse complement strand
GTCTCGGGACGACCTGATTCGCCGCCTCCACCGGCTCGGTTTTGACGGACCATTTTCGGGCGGAAAGCACGCATTTATGATTCGTGGAAAGGTACGGCTCCCCCTGCCAAACCCCCACGGTAGTGATATCGGGACAGGGTTATCAAGCGCATACTTCGAAAGGCAGGAGTCACGCTTCCTGAGTGGGAGAGGTCAAAATGATATCCAGAATCCTCAAGTGATTTCATGCCCGGCATACGTGCATTCATCGCCATCCCTACATCCAGCGATATCAAGCAAAAGATGCTTGCCATCCAGGGTGACCTCATCGAGACACAGGCGGATGTGAAATGGGAACCTGTTGAGAAATTTCACATTACTCTAAAATTTCTTGGGAACTGTGAACTCGAAGCCCTTCGCTCGCTCACGAGCGAATTGCAGGTGGTCCTTCGGGACGTTCGTTCATTTGATCTCGTGTACCACAACGTGGGTTGCTTCCCGAACCTCAGCCGTCCGAGAGTCGTGTGGATCGGTGCGGCGGAAAACGCTCAGCTCGCAGAGTTACAGCAACGCGTCGAGGAGGTGTGTGGAAGGTTCGGATTCCCGAAAGAAGATCGTGCCTTTCACGCGCACATCACGCTTGGTCGAGTGAAGGGAAGTCGT
>JBBTCR010000570.1:0-2245 GCA_038043105.1 Bacteroidota bacterium | reverse complement strand
CAGTAAAAACCATTACTTTTGAGTCGATGCAGGCCCGCTGCGCCGAAGTTCACATCATGCGCAGCGAGTTACGACCAACCGGCTCGGTGTACTCTCTCTTGAATTCAATTCCTCTTGTACCATAAGCTGGAGTTTTCATGTCCGATACTACAAACAAAGAAGCACGATTTCAGGCTCTAAAAATCGCCATCGACCAAATCGAGAAACAACATGGCAAAGGGGCCATTATGAAATTGACCGACGGTCCTATTGCCAAGGTCGATTTCATTTCAACGGGGTCCATTTCGCTTGACGCAGCGCTAGGCATCGGCGGCGTGCCGCGCGGAAGGGTTACGGAGGTCTTCGGACCCGAGTCTTCGGGGAAAACGACAATCTGCCTCCACGTCATTGCTGAAGCCCAGCGGCACGGAGGCGTCGCGGCATTCATCGATACCGAACACGCCCTGGACATAGCCTACGCGAAGAAGCTTGGCCTCGACGTCAACAACCTGCTCCTCTCCCAACCGGAGTTCGGCGAGCAGGCCCTTGAAATCGTGGAGACCCTCGTTCGAAGCGGCGCGCTCGATGTTATCGTCATCGACTCGGTTGCCGCGCTGACGCCTCGTGCCGAGATCGAGGGTGAGATGGGTGATCCGTCAATGGGTGCGCAGGCTCGTTTGATGTCACAGGCGCTTCGCAAGCTTACAGCAGCCATCAGCAAATCCAAGACGAGCGTGATGTTTACGAACCAACTGCGCCAGAAGATCGGCGTAATGTTCGGCAACCCCGAAACAACCACGGGTGGCAATGCTTTGAAGTTCTATGCTTCCGTTCGCTTGGATATACGCCGCATTGAAGCTATCAAGGACGGACAAAACATCATTGGCAATCGTACCCGCGTCAAAGTAGTGAAAAATAAGGTCGCACCCCCCTTCAAAGAGGCGATTTTTGATATCCTCTATAACGAAGGCATCTCAAAGCTCGGTGATTTGATTGACACTGCCGTCGAACAGAACATCATCGTGAAGAGCGGCTCGTGGTTCTCGTACAAAGATGATAGGATCGGTCAGGGCCGTGATGCGGTGAAGACCTATCTTTTGAGCAACGCCACTCTCGCAAAGGAGATTGATGTCGCCGTGCGCCGCAAACTCGACCTGTTGCCCGAAGAATCGACTCCCGCTTCACCGTCGAAACCCGAGCAACCTGCACCGAGCACAAAAAAGACGGTGAAACCCTAGAGGGCCATTTCTGTGGTCATCACGAAGATCCTCAAGAGCCGTAAGGAGAGGAGCAGCTACGCAGTCTACGTCGACGACGCTCTGGCCTGTCTCGTCAGCGACGAGATCCTCGCGAAATTCGGTCTACACGCCGAGATGGAGATCGATGAAAAGACCATGGAACAACTTTCATCGGCTGCTGCACTGGATCGCGCTCGCCGAATTGCCGTCAATTTTATTTCCTACCGGCCGCGGAGCTCAAGAGAAATCGTCGATAAATTGACACGAAAGGGCGTTACCCCGGACGTTGCAGCCAATGTCGTTCAGCATTTACGGGACGTGCGTCTGTTGAACGATCTTGAATTCGCGCGGATGTTTGTTCGCGACAAGCTCCGCGGGAAACCCATGGGTAAAGCGATGATGAGAAGAAAGCTCCTGGAAAAGGGCATCGCGTTTCAGATCATTGAAAGGGTACTGAAAGAGTACATCACGGAGGAAGCTGAGCAGCAGGCCGCGGCGCGACTCGCTGCGAAGAAACTCAAAGTCAGCCGGGCTCGGTTTGGGGGATTGGATTCCGCGAGACAACAAAAGCGTCTGGTGGATTATTTACTCAACCGCGGCTTCTCGACCGAAATCGCGATGAAGACCGTTCGCAATATCATATCCTAGCTATGACTATGCAACCCGCAACGTCCAGCCGCCCCCTCTTCAAAGCCTCCATCATCGTCGCCATCCTGGCATTGAGTTTTTGGATAGCATCTTACTTTCCCGAGCTCGTGTTTGCTTTGATCCTCTCCACCCTCGCAGCATTTTTGCTGCAACCGGTGGTGAAGTTCATCGAGCTCCGACTCGGCTTGAAGCGAACCTTTTCCGTGCTCGGGGTCTTCCTTGTCGTCGGTGCCATTGTCGTGTTTGCACTCGCGAACTTATTTCCTCTCGTCCTTTCGCGCATTCAGGATTTCTACGGCCAATTCAAGGCGTTCCCCTTCGAAGCGAAGCTTTCGGAGTCAGCGCAGAAGCTCTTGGCCGGCCTTTCCTTCATCAGTCCA
>JBBTCR010000569.1:0-5604 GCA_038043105.1 Bacteroidota bacterium | reverse complement strand
GCTGACAGCCCCCCGCATCTACTACGCTATGGCGAATGATGGCGTTTTCTTCAAAAAAGTTGCGGAGGTTCATCCACGATTTCGGACGCCTTTGTTCTCCATCATCTTTCAATCTATCTGGGCGATCGTGCTCATCCTGTTCTGGGGAACCTTTGAGAGTCTCATCTCCTATGTCGTGTTTACTGATTGGATTTTCTTTGCGCTGACTGCTGCCAGTATTTTTGTTTTCCGAAGGCGCCTTCCGAATGCCGAGCGGCCCTATAAGACTCTCGGCTATCCGGTCACGCCGCTTTTCTTCATTGTAATCTCAAGCTTGTTTGTGGTGTATACATTTTTTGAAAAGCCGGCCGAAGCGTGGGCAGGACTGATCTTCCTGGCTCTCGGCGTGCCCGTGTATTACGCCTGGAGACGTCATCATATAAGGACCAAGAATGAAGCATAAGATGCTCAGTATACTTGCGTTCCTCATCGCGATTCAATTCGACGTTTGTTCTCAAGTTGTTTGGCTACAGGATGACTTCCATCGAAGCGCTATCGGCCCGCGATGGAAAGCGGCAAGCGGCCAATGGACCGTGGACAATGGCGTCGCAACAATTCGGACCACAAGCTACGACCAACTCCTTGCCTCTTCCTATTACGTCTATAACACACAGCCATATTCGTTCGAAGTCACCTTGCGCGGCCTCCGAGCAGGCGTTTACTTCAGTCTCGACGACACCGCATCGAAGGCCATCTCCCACATGGTTCGTTTCGACGAGAAAAGCATGCTCACGGGGTACTTTGATGGGTCTGGAGAGTTTTCGGCGACGAACACCTTCGAATCGCCGAAGATGCCTGCGGACTGGACTGTCCTGCGCGTTGACGTCGACCCAGAAAAGAAACGCTACGAAGTCTTCATTGACGGAACCTCCGTCGGTGTGGATACGAACCTCGTTTTCCCCTCTGGATACATTGGTCTTCAGGCTTCGGATGGCGTTTCGGAATTTAGGTCCGTGCGGGTATTTGGAAATCAACATCCGAAGTCCCCAAGCGCACCACCCATTGGATCAAAGGTCACGTTTCAGCATGTGAGCTATGTGCGGGTTCAAGGGACTGAGCTTTTCATCTATGCTCCTGAACTCCGACGGCTGCTGCAGATTGATACTGCCGGCAAACTCCTTGCGGCGGAGCCGGTGGTTAGCTTACCCCAGGTATCCACCGTTGCGTGGTTTGGAGACCGGACTTATTCAATCGAGGGCAAACGTATCATTATCACTAACTCTGCTGGTATTGTAATTGACTCCATTTGCGAGCGACTAGTCTCGCCATCGTCCCTCCTGGTGGGAATGAAGAACCTCTTTGTCTCGGACCCGGGAGCAAGAGCCGTGTTTCAGTTCACTCTTGCAGGCAAACTGTCTCGGACAATTGAAGCGTCTATGATCGGAAGCCTCAAGGCACCGCGAGGAATTGACCTCTACGGCAAGAACGGCATCGTGATCGCTGACTATGATAAACTTGTTTTCTGGGACGAGCGCTCCGAGCAGCCCGCTCGTGTATCCCGGGGAGCCTCCTCTTCCTATGCGAATGTTACGTGGGAAACGAACTCCGAAATGATGCCCTTCGTGGAGTACGGCGCTGATACAGAGCGCTGGGTCCGACGGTTGCCGAAGACGCCCGGTGCCGCGAGAAGTCACCGCGTTGAACTGGAGGGACTAGCCCCATTGACTCGATACAGCTTCAGGTACTATCCAGCCCTCAAAACAATACCTGATACGTTTTCTCTCTCCAAGACTCTACACTTTGCGACTTCCCCGGCCCGATACGAGACAATGATGTCTTTTACCCGCTTGCCCGTGATGTGTATGGTGTATCGGTCCATTAGTTATCGGGACAAGTATCCACGCGAGCAGTATCCTCAGATTCCAGACGGCAGGGTCTTGACGGAGGACGAAATTGTCTATCTCAAACAAGCCACGGATTTCAACCGCGAGTTCTACTTCAGGAATTCCAGATGCCGCCTTGTGCTTGACTTTGATTTCTATGTGGTTGAGGACACTCTCTGGCTGAGGGAGGTTGGGGACAGCGACCCCTATTGGCTCTCGCCGAACGAGCGAGTGACGCGAGACTTCGAACGCGCCGCTCGTCACTTTGGAAAAAGTCCGGGAGATTATGCCGGCCTCATCTGTCCGTACGCGTGGGTCAACTACCCACCCCGGCGGGCAAGTGCGCTGAGGGATCCTTCGAAAAAGGACACGATCGACATCCGCCAGGCATACGGTGGCGGCACCTACGGTGTCCCCGCGCCCTGGAAGCACGGAAAAACTGCAGGATACACGAGCAACCCGTTTCAGGATAGATTGAGCCGGCAGGACTGGCTCATCACACACGAATTCCATCATCAGCTCGATGCGCTGATGGAAGCGAGCGGATACCGCGAGTACTACCACGCTGACCAACCTTGGAAGATGCCGGGTCGATTTGGGGAAGACTTCGACTTCAACGCGCAGATCATGCGCAACGCAAGGAAATGGTCCTGGATAGGCAAACTCGGGGAGACGATGGATGCAGACCGCGATGGCGTTCCGGACAACGACCCCACTCTCCCCTTCGATGAAATGCGTCTGGGTGGTTCGCCGAGCCGAAGGGACACTGATGGAGATGGCCTCCCTGACTCCACGGAAGTCACGATGGGAACTTCTCGCGGCTCGAGTCTCAACAACGCGGATACCGATTCAGACGGAATCCCGGATGGATCGGATCCAGAGCCTCTCTATCCGATCGATCCAAATATTGCCAACATAGAACGAACTGGTGATTTAGAATCCCATCCATTTGGCTCAATCAAGAGTCCAAATCTGTCGTCAACGTTCTATCTCGGCTGGAATGACTCGGCTTTCTACATCTCCTACCGAGCGGACAAGCAGGTCAACGTCCTGTTCCAGATCGACGCGGACAATGATGGATGGTTTCATGGATTCGACAACTTTCAGATCAGACTTGTGCAGACTGGAGATTCTGTGAAGGTGGCTGACTATTACTTGCGCGATTGCTCAAGCTGGACTGATCCTCCGAAAGATCGACGCGACATTCTCCAGACGAGCGATCCTACGCTCACGTGGACGTCCCCTTCTCAAGGCAACTATGTCGCCACCCTTGTCATCCCGAGGAACGAACGCTTCGGTCTCAAGCTCGCCAAGGGAAAGAGAATCGGGATCCGCATCGGCGTGCAAACCGCCACCGACCTGTGGGTCTGGGATGAGATGTTCGAGCGCAACTATATGATGTCTGTGACGCTGAAGTAGCTATGGTAGGATATCTCGTTCATGATCCGAACTCCTTAACCCCTGAGGAACAAGCTGGGTGGAACTTTCTCTCGAAGCAGAGGGGGCTGAGGTGCAAAACGATCACGTTTGATGTCATCAGGCAACGTCCCTACCTCCTCCGCAAGTGCAACGTGCTCTGGTGGCATTTTGATTCTTCACTTGAACTTCCCTCTCCTGCCCTTCACCCTCGCGTCCTCGCTGTGCTGAGACGCCACATCGAGCGAGGAAACGGACTCTTGCTTTCGCTCCTCGCATCCCAATATACCGTCGATCTGGGGCTCGAAGAGATCCGTCCAAACGTCGTCCTTCGCGGCGAGTGGTCGGAGAAGTCCTGGGCAGAGGATTGTCCGGACATTCGAGGCTTCGCCAGCTATCAAGGACATCCGGTCTTTGAGGGATTCCTCGGAGGGCTTTACACATGGTGTCCGGCGATCGGTCAAAAGTATTCGGCCGCATACTATGAGAACGCGGTGCCGCGAAACGGCTCGGTTGTTTCAGTCGAGAGGCTGTACATCAGCATCGACGAGCTCCGGAGGAACATCGTTGAATACTCAGCCGGCAAAGGAAAGGTTCTCACGATCGGATCGCACTTTTATTTTGACAGGACGGGACAGCGTTTTCGGAAACATCTTGAACAGTTTGCGAACAATTGCCTCTTGTATCTTCCCAAGAAGGCGCGCGGTGGGGGCAAGTTGAAGGCTGCTCCCCAACGAGGCACTCGACGGACCTACTGGACATTCGATCAGCGAACGGTTGAGCGATTTGAGCACAAAAGCAAGCCTGTTGGGAAGACTACCCACACGCTTGTCGTCACACCGAGCGATCTCGTTGTTGAGCGTGCATTTACTTCAGCGGACCAGGAGGAGCACTACTTCGATCTCGGCGGAAGAAGAATCCTGATTGAGGGAAAAGAGCGCGGAGGCATTTCCGAAGTGTGGTGCCATCCGATCAGAACTCTAAAAGACTTGAAGGCGGGATTCAAAATTGGGGATTCCCCAGTACAATGGAGTGAGACATTAAGTCCTACGGTCGTCATCAGGCCGGAGCTGCTGAAACGCATCTACTCGCTTGGTGACACGACTATCGAAGAGACTGTTTTCGCAGATCTGAAGAAACCTGGCGGCGAAATTCATTACCATGTCAAATCTCCTCACCCGGTCGAGCTTGTGATCAGTTCCACCATTGATTTGCGGATGATGTGGCCTCTCAGCGAAGAAGCCACGGGCTCTCTGAAGTACTCGTGGGATACCGGGCTTCGCGCTGGCATCATTACAGGCCACGACGGCGAACTCGTCACTGTTCTTGGAACGTCCCTCGAACCCCGTGAACAGATCGTCGGACAATATTCCAATATTAACGTGGAAGCAGACAAGCTTGCCGGGACTGCTACCGATGTTGTGCAAGTCGCAGTTGGTTTTCGCTTGACGCTTACCAACAAGCAATCCCGATGCGTCGTGGCGTTTGCCGGTTCGCATCAAGGCAAAGAGGAGGCTATTCGGGTTTACAGGGCGCTGGTCAAGAATCCAGCGAGCGCACTCAGGGCGCAAGTGACGCACTTCCGTTCCCTTGAAAAGCGATCCACCCGAATCATGACTCCGGACGTTGAATTCAATGAAGGATACCGCTGGGCTTTGGCTGCGACGGATCGCTTCTTTGTCGAGACACCGCATCTCGGAGCGTCATTTGTGGCAGGATACGGACCCAGCACATCCGGTTGGGGTGGCGGACACGCTATCAGCGGCAGGCCCGGCTATGCATGGTACTTCGGTCGAGACAGCGTGTGGACCAGCTTTGCGGCACTTGGTTACGGCGACTTTGAGAAAGTGCGCAGCGTTCTGGAGTTCCTTGGAAATCATCAGGACATCAACGGCAAGATCCTGCATGAGCTGACGACGAGCGGTCACGCACACTACGATGCGGCAGATGCGACGCCGCTGTACGTCATTCTTATGGGACGGTATCTGCGAGCGAGCGCCGACCTGGCGTTCGTCAAGAAAGAATATCCGCGACTCGTCAAGGCGATCGAGTACTGCTTCAGCACGGACACCGACGGTGACCATTTGATTGAAAATACCAATGTCGGTCACGGATGGGTTGAAGGTGGACGGCTCTTCCCTGTTCATACTGAGCATTATCTTGCCTGCTGTTGGGCTCAGGCTCTCGAAGAAGCATCGTGTGTGGCCTCGTCCCTCAAGCGGCATCTGGATTCAGGACGATGGAGGCGTGAGTCACACATTGTCAAAGACATCATTCGGCGCGAATTCTGGAATCCGGAGACAGGTTTTTACAACTTCGGCAAATA
>JBBTCR010000568.1:0-3211 GCA_038043105.1 Bacteroidota bacterium | reverse complement strand
GAATACCATGCTGACCCCCATACGCGATGCATGTATCATCAACACTGATTTCACGATCAAAGACATCTTTTGCCTTGGTATACAAGTTTCCGAGTTCCGCCGGCTTCCTCACCTCAACTCCAACCACATTAGTCATACGATCAGTGCTCGCGAGTAACCTCACCCTGTACACCGAATCCGCGTGCCAATAGCGCCCGACAAGCCGTATCATTCCCCCGGGCAAATCACCACCACCGCCGGGAACCGGTTTGTCCTTCTCCCAATATACCCCAAGCTTTTTGCCGGAGTTTGGCGCATCCTCAAAATTACTCACGGGAGAATCTTGCCACCGATTCCCTGCCCATATGTCACTTGTAACGGCTCCCGGTGGCAATGTTGGTGAGGTTGTTTCTTTGATCCTTAACACCCTTCGCGGTTCGCCTTGCTCTCCTTCTATTTCTTCTTCGACGGCATAGTAATATTTGGTCTCACCCAACAGAATAGCCGAGTATCTCACGTTGAACGAAGTGATGGAGACAATCGTATTCCAACGAGCCTCGACAACAACAGGAAGCGTCTCGAGGCGACCAGAAGGCATAAACCGTAGGTTTGGGACATCTTTCGCAAGGAGAGTCACCGTATCACGTCGAGGTCCGTCACCTAAAGCGAGATCACCGCATTCGCTGCCCGATATGATCGTAAACGTCACAGAGTCTCTCTCTGGATACCACCGCTCTTCGGATGAGCAGTCATAACCTGAATAGAAAGAGAACCCGTTACCCTCCCCTGTGTAGATAGTAGATCTATCCGCAAACATTGAGAAGCCATTGAAATAGGGTCTGACGTGAATGTAGGTCCATTCGATGAACCCAGGCGGACCGAAGCAGGCAGATCTTGGTGGAACGCTTCCTTGAAACACAACAGTTGTGTCCCGTCCAACCGTTACAGTAGCGGTGATGTTGGCAGCAGGAACTGGCTTGCTCCCGAAGACGTTGCATCCATAGTAGAAAGCACGGAACAGGTACTCTCCTGCAACAGCGTACGGGATCGTGTATGTCTTCGTTCGATTGCCGCTTTCGGATAGCACTGCGTTTGCCCCGCAAGGCCCATCTGCATACAGAGTCACGTCATCATCAGCGTCCCAAGTGAGTTGAACGGTTGTGGTCATCCCGCTCGGAGTGCTCCGCGTTGAACGTAATGATGCAGCGCGTGGCTTTATCTCGATTCTCTCTCTTATGATAACTTGGGAAAGTGCTATGATAGGTGCAAGAGCGAGGTACTGGATGCAAAGCAAGCGAAAGACCACACGCGTGAGGTGGGAGGACATAGGGCGTTCCTCAATAGGAATGCGGGGCACTGTGCCGTATGATTCTGCGGAAATAGTATGATAATCTACGGTCATTGTCAAGCACAAAATTCTTCTCAGAAGAGCTGTCCAGAAGCGAGGGTAAGATCAGATGTGGGGACGCTTGAGTGCCGGCTGCTGCTGCGTGAGGCAGTGGATGGTGCCGAGTCCCCAGACGAGATCGACGGCGTGGATACCGACGACGGGGCGATCGGTAAACAGCTTGGAGAGAATGCCGAGAGCGATTCGGTCGTTCGGGTCGTTGAAGGTCGGAACGAGGACCGCCGCGTTCGCGATGTAGAAGTTTGCGTAGCTTGCCGGCACGCGCTGACCGTCAAGGTAAAGGGGAGCTGGCATGGGGAGTCCGACAACTTCAATTCGCGATCCGTCCTCCAATTTCATTCCTTCGAAGCGCTCTCGATTCTCTTGCAGAGGTTGATAGTTCGCTTCCTTAGGATCGGTTTCCTGACAGAGGACGACGGTCCGTGGATTGACGAAGCGGCAGAGATCGTCAATGTGACCGTGTGTGTCGTCACCGGCAATCCCTTTGCCGAGCCACAGGATGTTTGTGACGCCAAGGGTATCTCGGAGTGCTTGCTCGATCTCTTGTTTTCCAAAGCCCGGATTGCGCACTTGCACAGCGGGATCAAGTAGACACTCCTCCGTTGTCAGCAGCGTCCCTCGGCCATTCACATCAATGCTGCCGCCCTCGAGAACGAAGTCCTTGGGTCCAATCTTCGCTGGCAACAGTCGGTAGCCGAATTTCTTCGCTGCGCGTACAGGAATGGCGTCATCCTTCCGCCAGTCGGGATATTTCGCCCAGGCGTTGAATCGGAAACGGGCTATGGCAACTTCTGAAGTCGGGCCGTCCTTCTTCAAGAAGATGGGGCCGAAGTCGCGTGTCCAGCCGCGGTTGGTCGGGAAGTTGATGAACTCAACCTTTTGCAGATCAACGCCGATACGGCTAAAGGTGCGTTTGGCCTGTTGCTGTGTCTTGGGGTCAGCGACGATGCGAACGATTTCGCCCGGAGCGATCTTGCGCACGATCTCCCCGTACACCCACGGGATTGGCGCAAACTTGCCCGGCCAATCGGTTTTGTTGTGCGGCCAGCCAAGCCAGGTTGCCTCATGGGGCTCCCATTCGGCGGGCATTCGAAAACCCAAAGCTGCCGGAGACTTATACACTGAAGCTAGTCTTTCTTGTGTGGAGGAGGGTCGCTGAGGAACCGCTGAGTAATTCCCTGATAGGCGTCGATCCTTCGGTCGCGGAGAAAAGGCCAGTTGCGACGGATATCTTCCAATCGATGCGGATCAACGACGCCAAGGAGGACTTCTTCCTTATCGGTCGACGCTTCGGCGGTCGTCACGCCTTGCGGGTCGGCGATGAATGAGGAACCCCAGAATTCGATCCCTGCGCTATTCTTGTCGGGTCGCTCGTGTCCGATCCGATTGACGGCGGCAACATAGATGCCGTTCGCGATCGCATGGCCGCGCTGGACGATCTGCCACGCATCGCGCTGAGCTTTGCCGTGCTGTTTCTTCTCGTGCGGGTGCCAGCCGATGGCCGTTGGATACAACAGGATGGACGCGCCCTGCAGCGCCGTGAGCCGCGCGGCTTCCGGATACCATTGATCCCAACAGATCAAGACACCGATGCGACCGACGCGCGTATGAATTGCGCGAAAGCCGAGGTCACCCGGAGCGAAGTAATACTTCTCGTAGTATGCAGGATCGTCTGGGATATGCATCTTGCGGTACAGTCCGGCGATCTCACCATTGGCATCTATGACGGCGGCGCTGTTGTGGTAGAGGCCCGGTGCTCTTCGTTCGAACACCGGAGCGACAATGACGATCTTCAGCTTTTTCGCAACCTTTCCCAGCGCCTGG
>JBBTCR010000567.1:6776-10530 GCA_038043105.1 Bacteroidota bacterium | reverse complement strand
CCTTCAATTTTCCGAACAGCTCGGTCTTGCAGAAATAGCAGCGGTCAGGTGGGTTCTCCCTGAACTTGAGGTTGTCTGTTTCCTCGGTGTTCACGATTCGGTATCGCGTGCCGAACGACTCCGCTAGCTGAATCGCATCTTCGAACTCCCGCGTCGGATAGGTTTCTGAGCGCCCGATGACCGCAAGCGCGTTTGTTCCGAGGACATCGGTGGCTACGCGAATCAAGAGCGTGCTATCGATACCACCGGAAAAACCTATAACCACGCTCTCCATTTCAAAGAGGATCGTTTGGAGACGTTCGTATTTTGTTTGGAGTTCAGTGTTGAGCATGCGCATCCAGAGAAGTCATACCCTGTTCGTCTTAAGGCGCTGCGCGAGAACGGAGCGAATTCTATCCACCGGCATCTGCTGGCCCGTCCATATCTCAAACGACCGAGCGCCTTGGTACAAGAACATCTCAAGCCCGCTGATGGTTCTCGCTCCTCGGCCCGATGCAATCTTGAGGAAATTCGTCTCCAGCGGTGTATAGATCAAGTCCATGACGATCTGTCCCGTGTGAAAAGGCACATCATCGTGAATCGGTGATTCGTCGACTGACGGCGTCATTCCCACGGAGGTGGCGTTGATGACGAGGCTGGAACGCTCGATGATTTGCCTCACCTTGCTATCCGCGAGAGACATCGCATTGATCGTTGTGTTCGCACTGAGAGCTTTGCATTGCGCAGCGAGATCCTGTGCGCGCTGCTCTGACCTATTTGCGATAACCAGCTCGCTTGGGAAGAAATGTGTCAGCAAAACGTACGAAACCGCGCGTGCTGAACCGCCAGCTCCAAGCAAGAGGGCAGTGCCTCCCACGATCTGATCACGGTATGGTTCGAGTGATTTCAGAACGCCATATGCATCGGTGTTGTGCCCGATGAGACCACCAACCTGGAACGCGATGGTATTGACAGCCCCGATTGCTCCAGCCTCAGGATCGACCTCATCCAGGAGATCCAGGACAGCTTCTTTGTGGGGGATCGTAACGTTGAGTCCGACGAACTCTTCACACTTAAAGCCCTCCAACGCATCTGCTAGCGCTCCCCCAGGCACATCGCAAGCTTGATAGGTGCAGTCCAGACCGAGCAGGGCGAATGCCGTGTTGTGCATCAACGGCGAGAGGGAGTGCGCGATAGGATGTCCAATGACGCCGAACTGCTTCATCATTCTTGTGAGCAAAGGCTAAGTGACGAGACAGCGTCCACGAGCGATGGAACCCAAGCTACAGAATTATCCAGACGAGAAGTAACTATTTCTTCAGGAGGGGAGCAAAATCGCGATGGGACTTGAGGTCCGGATACTCCTTCTTGAATTGCTTCATCAGCTCCGGGTCAAGCTTGAACGCGATCGTGAGGGAGTCAATCGAGGCTTTGTGCTGGTGCAGCAAGATCTGGATCTTTGCCAGCGTATAGTGAGCTGGTGCGAAATGCGGGGCGAGTCTTACGCAGTCATCGAGTGCATCAATCGCGTCCTTGATCTCACCGGTCTCGTAGAGGGTGTCACCGTAGTCAAACCAGGCCTCGGCATTTGACGGGTCGAGTTTCAACACCTTCCTGTAGCTTTCCAAGCACTCGTCAACACGCCCAAGGTTGTACTCCACATCTGCTCGGGCATGCCAGAGTTCCGGGTAGTCTGAGTCGATAGAAATGGCCTTCTTGTAATCGAGAAGCGCCTTCTTGGGCTGATCGAGAGCGTCAAAGCAGCAACCCCGGCCGAAATACGACTCATAGTGATTCTCATCGTACTTGATGGCATTGCTAAATGCGGTAATTGCCTCTTTGTGCATCCCCAGCTCCTCGTAGGCGTTACCGAGATTATGCCAGGCTGGGACATCTCCGGGTTCGTTTTCTAAGGTCATTTTGAAACAGTCGATGGCGTCGTAGAGGCGGCCGAGGTTAGCGAAGGCGTTTCCCTTATTGTACCAGGCAGACGGAAAATCCTCCTTTATGGCCAGCGCCATATCATAGCTCTCGATCGACTTGGGATACTGTCCCATCCGATTGAGGACGATCCCACGGTTGTACCAGGCATTGTAGTTATACGGATCGCGGCTCAAATGCTCATCGTAGCATTTGACAGAATCCTCTAGCTTTTCCAAGAAGTCATAAAAATAGCCTAGCTCGTACCACGCGTCCGGGTGATCCGGATTCATATCGAGGATGAGCCTGAATGTGGTCACGGACTCTTCGAACTTCTCCTGTTTCTCGAGAGTGACACCCTTGTGAAAGAGGGCGTCCTCGTAGAAGGGTTCAAAGTCCAGTGCGGCATTGAATGCGGCGAGCGCGTCGTTCACTCGGTTGAGGTTATCGAGGGTGATTCCTTTGTTGACAAAAACTTCCGGATCGGTGGGGTTGAGAGTCAGCGCTTTGTCGTAGCAGCCGATGGCCTCATCATATCGATACAGGTTATTGAGGACCATCCCTTTTCGTTGCCACGCATCACTGCTGAAGGGTTCAAAGGAGAGAAGCCGGTCGACGAAATGGAGTGCTTCCTCGAACTGCTCGTGCTCGAAGTAGAACTGGATGATTTCTTCCAGTGCCTCCGTGTTGTTGATGTCTTTTTCTCCGTTCTTCAGCTGCTCACGGAAACGCCGGAGGTCATCGTCCGAGCGGTCGTTCGGTCTCGGAAGATGCTCATCGTCGTCCAGATGGTCAAAACCCGCCATATGTTCCCACGCCTTTCCCGCCAGTTCTTCGATCTGAGACTCCCGTTTTCAATTAAGCAAAAATTGGAGTTGCTGTCAAGTAACGATCGGGGCGGTGTGATGCAGACGATCGAGAGTCTGCGAAAGCGCCCGCTTTTTCCAATTGATTTTCGTTCAATCTTGGGGTATATTTATTTCCTTAAATGTGGTAAAATGGTCGCGGAAAACGTTGAAATCGTCAAAACACGGATTCGGGAAGCGTGTCTGCGCAGTGGAAGAAATCCAGAAGACGTTCTCTTGGTTGGTGTCACGAAAACGTTCGATCCCGAGAAAATCAGGGAGGCAACTGCTGCCGGATTGTTTGATTTTGGTGAGAATTACGTTCAGGAGTTGAACCGGAAACGTCAACAGCTCTCGGACGATCGGATTCGCTGGCATTTCGTAGGCCATCTTCAGAGCAATAAGGTCAAATATATTGCGGACCATATTCACCTGATCCACTCAATGGATAACGCGCATCTGGCGGAGGAGATACACAAACGGGGGGAGAAGGCGAACCGTATCATCGACGTGCTGGTTGAGGTCCATACCACGGACGAGGCGACCAAATTCGGTGTGCTCCCCGAAAAGACCGCGGACTTGGTAAAGCAAATTTCCAAACTGGAGCGAATCCGAGTCCAAGGCCTAATGACAATGGGGCCTTTCTCGGAGGATCCGAACGATTCCCGCCCTTCCTTTCAGCAGATCTCGGAGCTGAAACGACGCATTGAGCAGGAGGGTATCGAAAACGTCTCGATGCACCATCTTTCGATGGGCATGAGCCACGACTTTGAGGTGGGGATAGAGGAAGGTGCAACGATCGTGCGTATTGGGACTGCAATCTTCGGAAAGCGGTCCGAGGCAGGATAGAATCCCGTCGAAAAGTAGTGTTCCGCTTCATAGGAATCCCGCACGCAAGCGGAATCTCCCGTTCTTGGGATTCCGCCAATAAGCGGGATTCCAAAAGGGCGGAACAAAGAGCGGGACCACAAAGTCTCGAAGTCACAAAGCATCACAAAAGGTTAAATAAA
>JBBTCR010000567.1:5037-6676 GCA_038043105.1 Bacteroidota bacterium | reverse complement strand
CGTTCGGGCGGGGTGACTTGGTGGCAAGATCATAGGTTTTCGTTCGCGCTTCTAGAGGTATTCCAAGAATCTCTCACTGAAGAAAGGTGGAGAGAATGAAGATCACACCGCTCGAAATCAAGAGGCAGCAGTTCAAGAAGGTCATGCGCGGGTATGACCCTGTTGAAGTCGATACGTTCCTTGACATGCTCTCGCACGAGCTCGAAGAGATCGTCACGAAATACAAAGAGCTGAAGGACAAGATCATCGAGCTTGAAACACAGCTCAAGGACTACAAGAATATGGAGAAGACGCTGCAGCAAACCTTGCTGCAGGCGCAGGAGACGAGCGGCAAGGAGATCAATAACTCGCGGAAGGAGGCGACGCTTATTGTTCAGGAAGCCGAACTGAAGGCGTCTCAAATCGTTGACAAGGCGCGGATGGATTTCGCTCGGATGAAGGAGGAGATCGCGAACCTCAAGGCGCGGAAGGAAACCATCTTGAGCCGGCTGAAAGTTCTGCTCACATCAGAAATTGACCTGATCAAGGCTCTTGAAATTGATGAAGAGGACGCCTCCAGGCTCAACGCATCCAAAGGAACCGGCAAGGATCATATCGAGATTGATGAGATTTTGAAGAAGTTGTAGGAGAGACGGCAGCAAGCAGATTGCAGACAACAGACAAACAGGTAGCTCCGGACTTTGCCGCTTTACGGCATCCCGTACAACGGGACAGGCCGGGGACATAGAGAAAAGAAGGAAACAGAGCAGCAGGAATCGGAAACCAATGACCGACCTCCGCAACAGGATCGATGAAGCTGTGAAGGCCATTCGGACGAAGACCAGTTCGAGCCCGAAGATCGGGATCATCCTCGGGACGGGACTCGGCGGTCTCGTGCAGGAGATCGAGAAGGAAATCGTCATCGACTATCAGGACATTCCACAATTTCCTGTGTCAACGGTTGAGTCACATCACGGGAAGCTGATCTTTGGCACGTTGGCCGGCAAGAAGGTGGTGGCGATGCAAGGGCGGTTCCACTTCTACGAAGGCTACACAATGAAGCAAATCACCTTCCCGGTGCGGGTGATGAAGTTTCTCGGCGTAGACACACTCTTGATCTCGAACGCGGCGGGTGCGCTGAACCCGCTCTTTCAGCGGGGCGATATCATGCTGATGGTGGATCACATCAACATGCTTGGTGACAATCCGCTCATCGGCCCAAACGACGATTCGCTGGGTCCTCGCTTCCCCGATATGTCCGAGCCATACAGCAAGGATTTGATCGCGCTCGCCGAGCAGGCGGCGTTGGATCTTAAAATCAGAGTTCAGAAGGGCGTGTATGTTGCGATGCAGGGACCAAATCTCGAAACGAGGGCGGAGTACCGGTTCCTGCGCACGATCGGCGCTGATGCTGTCGGCATGTCCACCGTGCCGGAGGACATCGTCGCGATCCACATGGGCATGAAGGTATTTGGCGTCTCGATCATAACGGACGAGTGCTTCCCGGAAGCGCTCAAGCCCGTTACAATTGATGAGGTCATTGCCGTCGCCAACAAGGCCGAGCCGAAGATGACGGAGATTATGAAGGAAGTTGTAAAACGGTTGTAGATTGAAGATTGCGCGTTTTATGCGTCCCGCCGTTTTGTGGCGGGATAGGTTG
>JBBTCR010000567.1:1394-4937 GCA_038043105.1 Bacteroidota bacterium | reverse complement strand
AGGTTGAATGTTGTAGATCGCGGGTTTCATACGTCCCGCGGCTTTGTGGCGGGAAAGATCGAGAAATCGACAATCACAAATCATAAATTGTGAATCGTCAATCGTCAATCGTCAATCGACAATCGACAATCCTAAATGTCCTTCAAGCAACTGACAGATAGAATTAACTACCACGAGCTCGAGTCCGAGATCCTGAAGTTCTGGGACGAGCACGAGATCTTCAAGCAAAGCATCACAACGCGCGAGGGTGGTCCATCGTTCACGTTCTATGAAGGTCCACCGACGGCAAACGGTCGCCCTGGCATTCACCACGTGATGAGCCGAACGCTCAAGGATCTCGTGTGCCGCTATAGGACCATGCTCGGCTACCAAGTGCATCGCAAGGCGGGGTGGGACACGCATGGCCTTCCAGTGGAGATCGAGGTCGAAAAGATGCTTGGCTTGAAGCGCAAGGATCAGATCGCGGAGTATGGTGTGGCCAAGTTTAACGAGGAGTGCAAGAAGTCCGTCTGGAAGTACAAGTCTGAATGGGAAGAGCTGACGCGGATGATGGGATATTGGGTCGACCTTGACCATCCCTACATCACCTTTGAGAACGATTATATCGAGTCGGTCTGGTGGGCGCTCAAGCAGTATTTTGACAAGGGGATGATCTACAAAGGGTACAAGATTCAACCGTATTGCCCGCGGTGCGAGACGCCCCTTTCGTCGCACGAAGTCTCGCTTGGTTACAAAGACGTCAAAGACCCTTCAGTATACATCAAGATGAAAGTGAAAGGCGAGGAAAAAACCTACTTCCTCGTCTGGACCACAACGCCGTGGACGCTGATCTCCAATGTCGCCCTCGCTGTGCATCCGGAAGTTGACTACGTCAAGGTTGACCACAAAGGAGAGATGCTGATCCTTGCGCAAGCTCGGCTGGGTGTTCTAGGGGCTGAGTATGCCGTTCTCGAAACATTCAAAGGCTCGGCGCTCGCCGGCAAAGAATACGAGCGTCTCTTCGACTACCATCCGGTTCAAGAGAAAGGTTGGTATGTTGTCGAAGGCGAGTTCGTGACAACCGACGATGGTTCCGGCATCGTTCACATCGCACCAGCATACGGCGAGGATGACTATCAGGTAGGAAGGAAGTACGGCCTTCCCACTATCCATCCGGTGAACAAATCCGGCGAGTTCGGACCTGAGGTCAAGGACTTCCCGAACAAATTTGTCAAAGATGCTGATCTCGACATCATCGGCAATCTCAGGCTGCGAGGCTTGCTCCTCAAGAAGGAGACAGTTCTCCATAGCTACCCTCACTGCTGGCGGTGCTCTTCGCCTTTGTTGTATTATGCTCGCGAGTCGTGGTATATCCGAACGACGGCCTACGCCGGCCGCATGATCGAGCTGAACAACACCATCAACTGGGTCCCTTCGGAAATTGGCACAGGTCGATTCGGCAACTGGCTCGAGGAGAACAAGGACTGGGCCCTTTCGCGTGATCGCTTCTGGGGAACGCCGCTGCCCATTTGGATCTGTGAGAATTGCGGCAAGCAGAAGTGCATCGGGAGTGTAACCGAA
Source organism: Bacteroidota bacterium (assembly GCA_038043105.1). Taxonomy (GTDB): domain Bacteria; phylum Bacteroidota; class Ignavibacteria; order UBA10030; family UBA10030; genus VGWB01. The sequence goes on along the minus strand of JBBTCR010000567.1, from coordinate 3,377 downwards.
TTCAAGCAGGGGAAGAATGTTCCCGACCCGCTCGATCTGCACAAGCCGTTCGTGGACGACGTTACCTTCGAGTGCACCGCTTGCGGCGGAACGATGCGGCGGATTCCTGAGCTGATCGACGTGTGGTTTGATTCAGGCGCGATGCCATTTGCGCAGTGGCATTACCCGTTCGAAAACAAGGGAATCTTCGAGAGCAGTTATCCAGCGGATTTCATCTCTGAAGGCATCGACCAGACGCGAGGATGGTTCTACACCCTGCATTCGATCGGGACGTTCCTGTTCGACAAACCCGCATTCAAGGCCGTGCTTGTCAACGAACTCATATTGGACAAGCAAGGACAGAAGATGTCAAAGTCCAAGAAGAACACCGTGGACCCGTTCGAGCTCATCCAGAAATACGGGGCTGACGCGACACGGTGGTATCTGGTTTCGAACAGTCCGGTCTGGCGTCCCACGCTGTTTGATGAGGAGGGTGTGGCCGAAGTGCAGAGGAAATTCTTCAGCACGCTCGTGAACACCTATGCGTTCTTTGCCCTCTACGCCAACGTCGATGGTTTTGAGCACAAGGAAGCAAAGATACCCGTAGCGGAGCGGCCTGAAATCGATCGTTGGATCCTCTCCGAGCTGAATACGCTCGTGAAGAACTATCGGCAATGGCTGAATGAATATGATGTCACCCGCGCTGCACGCGCTGTGAGCGACTTCACAATCGATCAGCTATCCAACTGGTATGTTCGTCGAAACCGCCGGCGTTTCTGGAAGAGCGAAAAAGGGAAGGACAAGACCGCAGCCTATCAGACGCTGTACGAATGCCTGATCACGGTCGCCAAGCTGATGGCGCCGTTTGCTCCCTTCCTCGCAGACGAATTGTATCGCAATCTGAACGTCGTCACAAACCTCGAGTCGACGCAATCTGTTCACCTGTCGATGCTGCCGGTGGCTGACGGCAGCGTTATTGAGAGCGAGCTTGAGGAGCGGATGGAACGGGCGATCAAGATTGTCGGTCTCGTCCGGGCGATGAGGATGAAATCGAACCTGAAGGTGCGGCAGCCGCTGAAGAAGATCATCCTCCCGATCGCCAGCGAGCACGATCGCGCTGAGGTCAAGCGGATGGAAGAGATGATTCTCGAGGAAATCAACGTCAAGCAGATTGAGTATGTGACGGATGAATCGGGTATCGTGCGGAAGAAAGCCAGGCCGAATTTCCGCTCGCTCGGGCAGAAGTTCGGAAAGAAGGTTCAACCGGTCGCGGCCCGGATTCGAGAGTTTACGGCAAGGGAGATCGATGAGCTGGAACGTCAGGGAGCGTTGACGATTCCCGTCGACGGGTCGGAATTCACCATTAAGAAAGAAGACATTGAAATCCTTCACGAGGATATTAAGGGTTGGATGGTCGAATCGGATGGCACCATCACTGTTGCGCTGGACACCGAGCTGGATGAGGATTTGATCGATGAAGGCTTCGCCCGGGAGTTTGTCAACCGCGTTCAGAAAATGCGGAAGGATGCCGGGTTCGAAGTCACGGACCGGATAAGGATCTATCACCGATCGACAGAACGGTTGGGCAAAGCGTTGAGGCGGATGGCCGGCTACATCAGGCAGGAGACTCTTGCGACGGAATTGTCCGATGCACCATCAAGCTCGCTGTCTCTTACGAAGTCAGACATCAACGGGGAGCAGACGGCGATTGCGATAGAAAAAGTTGTTGTTGACTCTTAAGAATTAACTCTACAAGTTTGCAGCACCTCAGAACACCCCTGCCGGTGATACCGAAGGACAACAATTCGGCAGAGCAACAAAGCAGGAGATTGGTCATGGTGAAGAAGATCAGCAAGAAAGCGGCGACCGCCAGAGCGGTACCGAAGGCGAAAGTGAAGAAGATTGTCAAAATAAAGCAGGTAAAAGCTAAGGCGAAACCTGCCCCGGTCAAAGCTCCTGTGAAAGCTCCTGTCCCGCAGCGTGGCTACAGCAAAGCTGATCTTG
>JBBTCR010000567.1:0-1294 GCA_038043105.1 Bacteroidota bacterium | reverse complement strand
AAAGCTCCTGTGAAAGCTCCTGTCCCGCAGCGTGGCTACAGCAAAGCTGATCTTGCCCACTTCAAAGAGATCATTATCGAGAAACGAAAGGAGATTCTCGAAGAGCTTGAGACTCTCAAGGCTAGCATGATGGATGTGCAGACGGGTGAATATGTCACGGAGAACTCCACGTACTCGCTCCATATGGAGCAAGGGACCGACACGATGGAGCGGGAGAAGACGTTTCTCTTCGCTTCGAGGGAGGGGAAATTCCTGAACTACCTTGACGATGCGCTCAAGAGAATTGAGAAAGGCGAGTATGGCTTCTGCACTGACTGCGGCAATCTCATCGACAAAGAACGGCTTGAGGCCGTCCCTCACGCGCAATTATGCATCAAGTGCAAGCTGAAGAAGGGGAAGTGACTCGCAGGTGAGCGCCTCTCAAACGGAACTTCGTCCTTCAGACTTTGCCCTTCGACGCTGACAATGCGCGTTCTCTACGTCACAGGTCTTGTCATTGTCCTTGATCAGGTTGCCAAACTGCTGATCAAGGGTTTTGAGATCCCCTTCCTGGATCTCTATTACGCGGGTATCCCGGTCGGTGCAAGTTATCCGATCATCGCCGACTTCGTTCGCCTCACCTTTATCGAAAATCCCGGCATGGCGTTTGGGATTGACTTTGGCGGGAAGATGTTCCTCACCGTCTTCTCCATCGTTGCCAGCATTGGGATCTTGGCTTACCTCTACAAGATCCGTGAGGAAGCGCTGGTGATCCGCCTCGCGCTTGCGATGATCCTCGGCGGCGCTATCGGCAACCTGATTGACCGGGTCTTCTACGGTGTGATCTTCGGTGAGGGGCGGCTGTTCTATGGCAAGGTTGTGGACTTCATCGATGTCGATTTCTTCAATATCGATTTCCTTGGAATCCACCTCTCGCGCTGGCCGGTTTTCAATCTTGCCGACGCGTCTGTTTCCGTTGGCGTCATCATGCTCCTCATGTTCCATCGGAAATTCACTGAGGCTGAAGTGGCCGCCGTTCCGTTAGTTACCTCAGCGCCAGTCGTGAACGCCTCGGATGCGACTTCCACGGGCGGACAAGCAAGCGGTTCGAGCAACCCCACGCAGCTCAGTAGCGACATCGAAAGCTCCACCAACATCTCTCCCTAAACCTTTCTCAAAAACCCCTTAGGGAGACAAGATTATCTCACGCAAAGACGCAGAGTTCGCCAAAACCATATTCTTTTCTTACCATTGCGCCTTGCCAGCCCGCTACCCGCCCGACTGAACGACGAGTCGTTCGGGCAGGCGCATTCTG
>JBBTCR010000566.1:0-4713 GCA_038043105.1 Bacteroidota bacterium | reverse complement strand
TGATTGAACGAGGGGAGATTGTGGATGGCAAGACCATTTGCGGGATCCTGCTCGCAGAGCGTCACCAAAAACATTACACAGAGGACACAAAGAAGACACAGAGGAGCACAAAGTAGGGAAAGAGCTCTGTGTATCTCCGTGAAGACTCTGTGCTCTCTGTGTAACAATCTTTACCCCACTTCAAAGACCGAGCATTGACTGCCGTTGAACTCATAAAGAAGAAACGCGATGGAGCGTCCCTCGGCGAAGACGAACTCCGCTGGCTCATCAGCGGATACGTCACCGGCGCGATTCCGGACTATCAGATGTCTGCGTTTCTTATGGCGTGCTATTTCCGCGGGATGACCGAGGAAGAAACGCTGACGTTCACGAGGCTCATGCTGTATTCAGGGGATATCGTTGATCTTTCGGAAATTCCCGGTGTAAAGGTCGGCAAGCATTCTACCGGGGGCGTTGGTGACAAGGTGTCGCTCATTCTCGCTCCCATCGTAGCGGCGTGCGGGGTGCCCCTCCCGATGATTTCAGGGCGCGGCCTGGGACACACCGGTGGAACGCTCGACAAGCTCGAATCCATCCCCGGCTTTCGGACTGATCTTTCAATCGGCGAGTACAAACGGGTCATCAAGGGTATCGGACTTGTGATGGTGGGTCAAACCAACCAACTCGTACCTGCGGATAAGAAGATGTACGCGTTGCGCGATGTGACCGCAACGATTGAATGCATACCGTTGATCGCCGGAAGCATCATGAGCAAGAAACTCGCCGAAGGAATCGATGCCCTCGTGCTCGATGTCAAAACGGGTCGCGGTGCGTTTATGCAAACGAACCAGCGAGCAGTCGAGCTTGCGCGGATCCTTGTGCGGATTGGAAACGGGTTCGGCAAAGAGACGATCGCGTTCATCACCGACATGAATCAGCCCCTCGGAACAACCATCGGCAATTGGCTGGAGGTTGTTGAATCGGTGGAGTGCATCCGCGGAACGCGAGGCCGGAGTGATGCCTCTGCCGATCTGATGGCGGTAACGCACGTGCTGGCTGGCGCGATGCTGATGCTGGGGAAAAAAGCCCGGACTATAGCGGAAGGGGTCGAGCTCTCCAAAGGGGCGATCAGCGACGGCTCTGCCTACCAGAAACTCCTGCAGCTTGTTGACGCGCAAGGCGGGAGTGTACCCGCAGTGGAAAACCTCGAAAAGTATCCGCTCCCCAAGCACACGATCGAAGTCAAAACGATGGAGAGCGGCTACGTTGGTGAAATCGATCCCATTGAGCTGGGACTGAGCAGCATTTCTCTAGGCGCAGGTCGTGCACAAATTCATGATGCGATTGATCCAAAGGCGGGAATTATTGTGATGAAGAAGGCCGGAGACGCGGTTGAGCCCGGTGACATCCTTGCGATCCTTCATACCGACAAGGAGGATATCATTGAAGCCGCCCGCGAGCGGATTCATAAGGCGTTCAAGATTCAACGCAGTCCTCCCAAACAGCGCCCCCTAATTTTGAGCTACGTCGATCGGGGCGGCGTCAAGACCTGGATGTGAGAACCTGGAACAGAAGTCCTACGCACCTTGGAGGTGCGTGGGACTTCCTACGTCAGCCCTCGTTTTAACACCTCCACCAACTTTTGATGAATCAACCCATTGCTGACGAGCACCCGCTTGGTGTAGATGGCTGACGGGTTCCCGTGAAAATCAGTAAACTTCCCACCGGCTTCCTGAAGTATCAACACACCGGCGGCCACATCCCAGGGACTGAGCGCCACTTCCCAGAAGCCGTCAAATCTGCCCGCTGCCACATAACAGAGGTCGAGCGCTGCGGAGCCGAGGCGGCGGACTGCCTGGGCTTCCATAAGAAAGTTGACAAAATGTTGGACAGCATTGTCAGGATTGTCTTTGATGGTATAGGGGAAGCCGGTCACCAGCAAGCTCTCAATCAGTGTCGATGTTGTTGAGACGCGAATCGGTTTCTGGTTAAGGAAAGCCCCGCGCCCCTTTTCTGCTGTGAACAGCTCGTCCAGATTCGGATCATACACGACTCCCAGCACGACCTCCCCCTTGACTTCTAGGCCGATCGAAACGCAAAAGATCGGCACACCGTGCGTGAAGTTCAGCGTGCCATCAAGCGGATCGATGATCCAACGGTAATCGGATTTCTTGTCGTGGCCTCCAGACTCCTCGGCGAGGAAGTCATGATCCGGGTACTGGTTCCTGATTCTGCTGATGATGATCTCTTCGGACTGTTTATCGATTTCCGTAACAAGATTACGTTCCTGACCAAATTTCCGCTCAATCTGATGGACTCCCCCGACGCTCGACTTGAGAAACGTTCCTGCTTCACGTGCAGCTTCGATGGCAAGTTGAATCATCTGGTTCTCCTTTCGCAGGACAAAGATACGGAAAAAGCCGAAGGAACTCCACCCCGTCGAGTGCGGCGTGCTGAATTCTACGCCGATAGCTGGGGGTCGCTGGGGCCAAGCGGATTCGGAATCTGCTTTTACGTTGCTACACACCTCAATAATCTTTAAGTTGCTTCCAGCGGTTGTTCAAAGACATTCATTACTCGATCTCGGCATGAGCGGCATTATCCCTCCATTCCTTCTTGCGACGCTTTTTGGTTGCGGCCGTGCGCCCATCGATCGAACACCGATCACGCTGGATCAATTGGCTGTCGGAATATCCGGCGCGGGCTTGGGAGACCTCCGCAGTGACGGGGCAACAGCAGGTGATTGGGTCGGCGGCGGGAAGAAAAGTGGTACAGAGCCGAATGTGTATGATGTCGTCTTACCAGTAGTGGAGTATTGGAGTGAAAAGCCACGGTATGGCGAAAGAGTCGAGAACTGAGAACAACGTAAGATACAGGGAGTTTTTCCCATCACCCATTTCATCAAGGAGGATTCTATGTTATTCCTAGTCAGCGTTCTGATTGCCATCGTTGCATTCTTTGCCTGGGGGTCAGCGGCCAAGCGAGCAGGCTTCGATCGCAACGTTGTGTATCGATCTTCATCAGCAGTCTCGTTGGGCGTTGCCGTGCTCTTTGCTCTCGTCGCCCTCACACAAGCGTTCACAGTTATTCCCGCCGGCCACGTCGGTATCGTGGATTTCTTTGGGACGGTGTCGGACAAGACTCTTTCGCCCGGTATCAACTTTGTCAATCCGATGGCAAAGGTCGTCAAATACTCCGCGCAGACGAAAGAGCACAAGGAAACCATGCAAGTGCTCTCACGCGAGGGGTTGACGATCGGCCTTGAGCTAAGCGTCCTCTATCGACTCGACCCGGATTCGGCGGCGAGCATCTACAAAAAGATCTTCGGCGGCGATTATGAGGAAGTTATCTTGGTTCCGCAGTTCCGCTCCATCAGCCGCGCAGTCACGGCAAGCTTTCAGGCAAGCGCGCTCTACTCAACGGAGCGCGAGCGTCTCAGCGAAGCCGTTCAAGCTGAACTTGCCAAAATTATTGGAGTGCGCGGCATCGTCGTGGAGTCAACGCCATTACGGAATGTTGCACTGCCTACACAGTTGACGGAAGCTATTGAGCAGAAGCAGCGCGCCGATCAGGAAAGCCAGCGCATGGAGTTCATTCTCACGAAGGAGAAACAAGAGGCTGACAGGAAGCGGATTGAAGCAAAAGGTATCGCCGACTTCCAGACGATTGTCGCCGCAGGCATCAGCGAACAACTGCTGCGCTGGAAAGGCATCGAGGCAACGCTGAAAATCGCAGAGTCGAATAATTCCAAGGTTGTGATCATCGGCAGCGGGAAAGATTGGCTCCCAATCATTCTTGATACGAAGTAGGGAGCCACTGCGCACTGCCACGCGGTGCTGAGCAAGGACGAATCGTGTTCAGACCAGAACACGGGAAGAGGGGCAGAGGAGGGTAGCGTCCTAATTTGAAAAGTGTTTCATTTGAAATTAGGACACTACCGAAACGTTGTGTATCGATCTTCATCAGCAGTCTCGTTGGCCGTTGCCGTGCTCTTTGCTTTCATCGCACTCACGCAGATGTTCACCGTTGTGCCCGCCGGTAATGTTGGCGTGGTGGATTTCTTTGGAACGGTTTCGGATAATACGTTGAAAGCGGGTATCAATGTTGTGAATCCGCTTGCACGAGTGGTGAAGTTCTCTGTGAAGACACAAGAGATCAAAGACGTGATGGATGTGCCCTCCAAGGAAGGATTGACCGTACAACCGGAGGTTAGCGCTCTGTTTCACCTGAATCCCGATTAGGCCGCTCAGGGGTATAAAACCGTTGGAGAGACGTATGTCCAGATCCTTCTGGAGCCGAACTTCCGTTCGGTGGCCCGCGGGGTCACGGCAGGGTACGACGCAAGGGCTCTGTACACATCGGAGCGGGAGATGCTTGCGCAAGCCCGTCAAGCAAGACCTCGAGAAGCTTGTCGGCCCAAGGGGAATCGAAATCGAGGCAACTCCGTTGCGCCGTGTAGGTCTGCCCCCGGATCTCTCCAAAGCGATCGAGGAGAAACTGCGAGCTGACCAGGAAAGCCAGCGCATGCAGTTTATTCTTCAAAAAGAACGTCAGGAGGCCGAACGAAAGCGGATCGAGGCTCAGGGTATTTCGGACTTCCAGAACATCGTTGCGCGCGGGATCAGCGAGCAGCTGCTGCGATGGAAAGGCATCGAGGCTACTGAAAAGCTTGCAGCTTCCCAGAACGCAAAGATTGTAATCATCGGCGCCGGGAAAGACGGCTTGCCACTGATT
>JBBTCR010000565.1:0-1407 GCA_038043105.1 Bacteroidota bacterium | reverse complement strand
GGAGATGAATTCCTGGCGAAGATTCAGGTCTATGTGCGCCTCAAGCGAGCGGAAGAGGCAGACGGGGCGAGACATGCAATTACTGTCAAGGCGATAGACGATTTGAGGGCACCGCTGGCCATAGTCAAGGGCGTCATTTCCGACGTCGGCGCAAATGCGATCGGAAAGACTGATGCAAAACCACATCGCCAGCTCGACGGCGCCAGTGTCTGCATGGATCAGATTGGCGCGATCATCAACGATTTTCTCGATATCTCGGAGCTCTATGCCGGCGAAGCGGAGCTGCAACCGACAACCTTCGAGATACAATCCGTGGTTTCGGAACTTGTTGACGGCTTCAAATCGAAGATGGCTCCGAGGGGAATCGACCTGAGCACAGATATGCCCGCCGAAGGGCTTCTGGTCAACGCAGATCGACGAAGAATTGCGACGGTGCTGCGAAATTTGATAGATAGCACCATTACGCTGCCTTATGAAGGCGAGGGGATTTGCGTACGCGTAAGAGATCTCCAGGACAAAGTTGGTGTGGACGTCGAGGATATCAACCCGGCCATGGACGGCAGTGAAATAGACGATCTGCTCAACATGCCCGGTCAGACTGAGAAGTATGCCGGCTCAGGTCCACGGAGGGCTGGTTTTGGTTTGGCTGTTGCCAGGGAATTCGTGGAACTGCACGGGGGGCGCCTCCGGGCCGAGAGCCGGCCGGAAGGCGGCGTCATTTACTCGTTTGAAATCCCGCAATGCACGGATGCCGCTGCCGCGCCACAAGCGGTCTTCAGCGGCGTCAACACTGAATCCGAAGGCTATGAGTAAATTTGAACCGGCGTACACCACGTCGAAGTTGGATATGAAAGGAAACCCGACTATGAAGGTGAAAAACAAACTGCTGGCTGTCGATGACAATCCTGACAATATCGCAATTATCGAGGAGTTGTTCCAAGAAAAGTACGATCTGCGGACCGCCTCAAGGGGCGAAGAAGCCCTGAAGATCGCGCTAGATTTCCACCCCGACATCATTCTGCTGGACATTATGATGCCCGGTATGGACGGCTACGAGGTGTGTCAGCGGCTTCGAGAATACCCCTCGCTCGCCGAGACAAAGATCATTATGGTCACGGCCAAGGGAGCATTGGAGGATCGAGTCAAAGGGTACGAAGTAGGTGCCAACGATTTCATTACGAAGCCCTTCGCAGAGGAGAACATTCTGGAGAGTGTGGAATTCTTTCTGTAGAACGGCTGATACGACAGGCCCGGTTGAGCTGACATGGTAAACCCAGAAACTTGCACCGCCAGGGTCTGTCCACTTTGCTCTTGGACGGATTGACCTTAAGGACTACCGGGAAAAACCGGCACGAATGAAAATCATGCAGGCAGCCAACTGGACCCATCCCAGGTAGCGTAAGACGA
>JBBTCR010000564.1:0-15804 GCA_038043105.1 Bacteroidota bacterium | reverse complement strand
TCTGGGGCTGGTAAGGCGGGTTCCGCACTCTGGGATCCCGCAAATGAGCGGAATCTTCCGTCCCGAACTTCTTCGTTCGGAACGAGAATGCTCGTTCCGCCACAAAGGCGGAACGGCACAAAGAGCGGGACTGGCGCATCTGGCGGAAATTTGCGATTTACGATTGAACCTATAGCAGGCGTTGCAGACAAATCGACAATCGACAATTGACAATCGGCAATCGAAAATCCAGCCATGTCGAGCCTCTACATCCATATCCCATTTTGCGAGCATAAGTGCATCTACTGTGATTTCTATTCGATTGCTCCAGCGGAGAGTGCCGACCAGAACGAGGGACTGATCCGGCGATTTCTGGATGCGTTGAGAACGGAAATCAGCCTGCGGAGCCGGGATGAACGTTTCAAGGTCTCGTACGAGACGGTGTTTTTTGGAGGCGGAACGCCATCGCTCCTTCCTCCATCTGCTATCGGCGGGATTGTTCAGACTCTCGCCAGTTGCTTCTCCATTGAGCGAGATGCGGAGATCACGCTTGAGGCAAATCCAGGGACGGTAGACGTTGAGAAGCTCAGAGCTTTACGTGCCGTCGGTGTAAACCGGCTCAGCATAGGCATTCAATCGTTCCATGACGATGAACTTCAGTTCCTGAGCCGCATCCACTCGTCTCGACAAGCGAAGGAATGTGTGCGGGATGCCTATCGGGCCGGATTTCAGAACGTCAGCATCGACCTGATCTTTGCACTTCCATCACAGACCAGAGACCGATGGGAAACAAACCTCGGGCAAGCCGTTGAATTGAATCCGACGCACATTTCATGCTACAGTCTTATCGTTGAGCCGAACACGCCGCTATTCAGAATGGTCGAGAGCAATCAAGTTGCGCTCCTGTGCGTGGAGCAGGATGCTGAGCTGTATGAGCACACGATCCACTTCCTTCGCTCGCACGGCTACGAACAGTATGAGGTGTCGAACTTTGCGAAGCGCGGCTTTAAGTCACGCCATAACAGCAACTACTGGAATCACAGCAACTATCTCGGTTTCGGACCATCGGCGCATTCCTTTTGGTCTCTCGCGCATGCTGGTGGCGCTCCGAAACGGTGGTGGAATATTGCCAACGTGACGGCGTACGCGCAACGATTGGAGAAAGGCATTCTGCCAGTCGCCGGGGAGGAGGAGCTGACGACTGATCAGCTCATCACAGAGGAGGTCTTTCTGGGGCTGCGCGGTGATGGTGTTGACGTCGCAGGTTTCCAAAAAAATTACGGGAGAGATCTGTTGGCTGAGCACAGACAGAAGGTCGATGCGTTGATCAACGATGGCATGGCCACTGTGGAGGATGGAAAATTGCGTTTGACGGCAAAAGGGTATCTTGTGTGCGATGAGATCAGCGCATCCTTCCAGATGTAAGTGAGAATCGTATTGCGGTTCAGTCCATTTCCTTCTACATTGCGCAAGTTTTGCTCTTCGCTCATGAATCTGCATTTGCTTTAATCACATCGAGGTACGAATGGAACACAGGAAAATAAACCGCATCGTTGCTCTCGGGGTATTCCTCATCTCTCTGATTACGTATACGGTAACGCTCTCGCCGACCGTAGTGTTCTGGGATGTCGGTGAGTTTTGTGCCGCGGCCTTCTCATTGCAGGTGCCGCACCCTCCCGGTGCTCCGCTCTTCCTGCTTGTCGCTCGGCTTGTCTCGATGGTCCCGTTCACACCGGACATCGCAGTGCGCATGCATTTCATCTCAGCCTTCGGAAGTGCACTCTCCATCTTGTTCCTGTACCTCATCGCCGTTCGGTTTATCGTGATGTGGAGGGGGCGTCCCGAAACGACGTACGATCGCATTGTCGTGTACGGTTCGGCAGCGGTGGGAGCCCTCTCACTTACGTTCAGCAAGACGTTTTGGTTCAATGCTGTCGAGGCCGAGGTTTACGGTCTGAGCATGCTGTTCGTGAGTGCCATACTGTGGCTCGGCCTGCGATGGTATGAGCGGGCAGATTGGCAGCGAAGTGATGAATACCTTTTGCTTATCGCATACCTGATCGGTCTTGCGGTCGGCGTCCACTTGTTGGCGATCCTGGCTCTCTTCGCTGTACTGTTGCTGTACTATTTCCGTCGTTACGAATTTTCACTGAATTCATTCGTGAAATTCGGCATCGTTGCGGTCATCGTCTTTGCTATCATCTACCCGGGTGTGGTGAAGGAATTCCCCTCATTACTCGATGGTGAGTTCGGCGGTACGAAGAGTTCGCTGATCACTCTCTTGCCCATGGCCCTGCTTGCAGCAGCGGCCTACGGTGTCTATCGTTCTGCGAAAACAGGGCAGAGGACAGTCAACGTCGCTCTGCTCAGCTTTCTCTTCATCGTGCTCGGTTACTCGACTTACACAATGGTGTATATCCGCGCAAACGCTAAGCCGCCGATGAACGAAAATAATCCAAGCACCATCGGGCAGCTCGTTTCGTATCTCAATCGCGAGCAATACGGGACGGCGCCGCTGGTCGATCGGCGGTGGAACAACGAGCCGGAGCAGCGAGCCGCGCATGAGAAGTATACGAGCGACTTTGACTACTTCTGGCGGTATCAGCTCAACCATATGTATTTGCGGTATTTCGGGTGGAACTATGTCGGGTCTGAAGGAGACTGGAAGGAAGCTGGGGTGAGATTCAATCAACTCTACGCGATTCCGCTCATCCTTGGCCTTTTTGGGGCCTATGTCCATTGGACGAAGAGCCCAAAGATGGCGTTTGTCGCGACGACGCTCTTCATCATCTTGGGATTTGCCCTCGTCGTGTACTTTAACATGCAGGAGCCGCAACCTCGCGAGCGTGACTATTTCTATGTCGGCTCGTTCTTCATCTTTTCAATGTGGATCGGCATGGGAGTCCTGGGGATCATCGATTGGCTGCGAGAGAAACTTCAGACGTCGGCAAATCCGGCTCTGACCGGTTATGGAGCATTAGCCCTTGCAGTGCTGTTTGTCCCGGTGAATATGGCGAGGACGAACTACCACGAGGCCGACCGGACCGGCAATTATGTCGCGTGGGACTACTCGTACAACTTGTTGCAAACTTGTGATCAGGATGCCATTCTCTTCACGAACGGCGACAATGACACGTTTCCCTTGTGGTACCTACAGGACGTGGAGGGTATTCGCCGGGACATCCGCATTGCTAATCTGAGCTTGCTCAACACCAACTGGTACATTCGTCAGCTGAAGCATGAACAGCCGTACGGTGCAAAGAAGGTGCCGATCAGGATGTCTGACATCGACATTGACCAAATCGGCCCGGTTGGCCCATATGAGCCACAAGTCGTCAAGATACCGGTACCTGGCGACGTCATAAGACAATTCAGTATCGAAGGCACTGCAGCGACGCTGGAGGGCAAGACGGCACCGGCAAGTCCCGACACGGTGAGTTTCTTCATGCCCCATGCAATGGAATTTGGGAAGACGAAGTGGCTCCGTGCCCAGGACGTCATGGTCTATGATATCGTCACAACGTCGGCCTGGCAGCGGCCGATCTACTTTGCGATGACGGTTGCTCCTGACGGCCAAATCGGTCTGCGGGAGTACTTGCAGCTCGAAGGGTTGGCGTTCCGTCTTGTGCCGAAGAAGGCGCAGTACTACTGGTCCAACCTTAATGAACGCCGCATGCGAACCAACCTCTTCACGGATATCGAGAAGCCGTCAAAGACTCCGCAGCTCGGGTTCCTTTGGCGCGGGCTGCATGACAGCACAACGTACTTCGACGAAGACGTGCGACGATTGATGACGAACTACCGCCAGGCATTTATTCTGCTGAGCCAGTTCTACGCGAACGCAGCAAATCAGACGGGCAAGGTCGTGGAGGTGATGGAGAGGATGGAACAGCTCATTCCACGCCGCATCATTCCGATGGACTACAGGACCAAGACGTATGTAGCAAGCCTCTTTAACCTTGCTGGCGACAACCAACGGTTTCGAGAGTTCTCGCTGGAGATCGTGAACGAGCTGAAGCCAATCGTTGAGCGCGGCGTTGCAGAGCCGCTGTCTCAGGACAATCCTTACGTCGTTCTGTTGCAGACATACGAAAGCCTGCAGATGTATGACGACGCGCTCAGGCTCCTTGATGTCATTCGCGCCACTTACGCTCGTGAACAGGGCATTGATCAGGTCGTGAATCAGATTCGCGGCCGGATCGAGGCTGAGAAGCGAATGGTGATGAGGAAGGACACTATCGCCCAGGCTGTGCCTCCGAAGGAGAAAGCCGCCGAGAACAAGCCGGCACCAAAAGGAAAATAGGAATGTCGGCTGTCAACACCTCGAATGAGAAAGCGTCTCGCCGAGAACACTGGGAGGCGTTTTGGGAGGAAAAACAGGAGGTTGGGCAGGTCTATTCGAATGCTGATCGCATCCTCCGCAATTTGTTGCTCGTGACCGATGTGAGAGGGAAGCGCGTGTTGGAGATCGGCGCTGGCACAGGAAGAGATAGCTTTCCTCTTGTCGACCACGGGGCCATCGTCTATCAACTCGATTACGCAGAGAGTTCTCTCCGCATTCTCCAACGCCTCGCTGACGAATCCCGCCTTCCCGTTCTGATTGTCGGTGGAGACACCTTCCGGCTGCCGTTTCGTGACGAGGCGTTTGACATCGTCTTCCACCAGGGCTTGCTCGAGCATTTTCAACCACGCGAAGCGAAGGTGCTGCTCCGTGAGAATATCCGCGTGTTGCGCCGGGGAGGGTTTCTGCTGGTTGATGTTCCCCAGCGCTATCATATCTATACGATTGCCAAGCACGTCCTGATGGCAATGAACAAATGGTTCGCCGGTTGGGAGCGTTCGTTTTCTATCGGAGAATTGACGACGTTGCTCCGTTCTCTCGGCCTGACAACCGTTCATTCCTACGGTGAATGGATGTATCCAAGCTTCGTCTACAGATCGGTTCGAGAAGCATTGAAAGGTCTTGGCGTCAAGCTTCCATTGAACCCCCGACCACTCAAACTGCTGAGCCGCGCACGAGCCCGCATTCGTTCCTTGTTCTGGAACACGCAATTGCCGATCTACTCGGGCATCTCCATTGGCGTCGTTGGGAAGAAATGATAAGCATCTCGCTTGTATGAAGATCCTTGTATTTAATTGGCAGGACGTGAACAACCCTCTCGGCGGCGGGGCGGAGGTTCACCTTCACGAAATCTTCAAACGAATCGCCTCGCAGGGTCATTCAGTGACCCTTTTTTGTTGTTCGTTCCCGCGAGCGAAGGATGAGGAATGGATCGATGGGATACGCGTTCTTCGGCAAGGGAGCCGCAGTGTGTTCAACCTGTTCGTCCCTCTCCGCTACAGGTCGCAGTTCCGGCGTGAGGGATTTGATGTTGTAGTGGACGACATCAACAAGATTCCGTTTTTTTCACCCTGGTTTGTGCGGGAACCCCTCGTAGCGATCGTTCATCACTTCTTCGGAAAGAGCATCTTTCTCGAAGCTTCGCCGCCTGCTGCGATGTATGTTGCTGCGGCGGAAAAGCTGGCCGTTCGAGCCTATCGTTCGACGCCATTCGCTGTCGTCTCTGAGAGCACCCGACAGGAGATGGTGGAGCTTGGATTTCCCGAAGAGAACATCTCCATCGTGCCCAACTGCGTCGATCACGCAGTCTATCGTCCTGCTGAGCTTGCTCCAAGTTCATCCCCTATTGTCGGTCATCTGGGAAGGTTAAAGAAATACAAGAGCGTCGACCATCTGCTCCGGGCCTTTCAGATTGTTTGGGAGGAGATGCCGCAGGTGCAGTTGAAGATTGTCGGTGATGGGGACTATCGGCCGGAGCTTGAGCGCCTGACTCGTGACCTGGGACTTGCGGAGGTAGTTCAGTTCACAGGATATCTCACGAAAGAGGAAACGGTTCGACAGCTCCATCAGATGAGTGTCGCCGTGAGCTGCTCGGTAAAAGAGGGGTGGGGGCTTACGGTCATCGAGGCGAATGCCTGCGGTGTGCCGGTGATCGCGAGTGATGTCCCCGGGCTGCGGGATTCCGTCGTGGACGAGAAGACTGGATTTTTGTACGAATTCGGGAACGTCGAACAGCTCGCACAGAAGATCCTTCTTGTTCTGCGGGATGAACATCTGAGAAATCGATTGCGAAGCGAGGCAATCACGTGGGCGCAGTCATTCAAATGGGATGATTCCGCCAACGGGATGATCGACGTGCTGACGCGAGCAATTGCGGCGAAAAAGAAGAAATGAGCGGTGGGGAGCTGGGGTTGAGTAGTACCTACAAACCTCGCCCCTGGTGTGGAAACGGAATGATAGGAGGCTGCATGCACCAGCAACCTTGTTCATGAATTCATTCTTTGAGAGTCATTTCATTTGCTGCAAGAGCATTTGTGAGAATTGCTCACGTGAGCTTCTTTTGGGCAACTATGACGTATTGATAAATCGACAACTGCCGCATCAGTCCAATAGAAAAAAGATTGAGCAGCCAAAATTTCCAGCTGCTGCTCCGATTTGATTCAATCCTGGTAATTCTGTATCCATTTTCCTCAAACATTTGTTTCATAGTGTGCAATGTAAAGAATCGAAGATGAGTCTTATCTAAAATTCCCGATTCCTCGTACTCGAAGCGGTCGAAAAGGATTTTTAGAATGGGAACAATGTGACGGATATTAGGAATGCTAGCAATCAGGACTCCTTCATCATCGAGATAGCCGTAGAGTTTTCTGAGGACTTCCCAGGGATTCTTTGTGTGTTCAAGTACATCTGCACAGAGTATGCAATCAAAATAGCCCTCTGGAAAATCTAAATTCAGATCTTCGATATCCCCTGTAATCACACGGTCGAGTTTAGTCTTCGCTGAATCTGCTGCTGATTGAAATAATTCTATTCCAACCACCTCTTTTAGACCAAATAGTTTCTTTGCCGTTGCTCCAGTATACCCCCCCCCACATCCTACATCCAAGAGTCGTTTGGTGTTCGGAGGAACGAGAGCAAGCAACTCGTGGCGGACAAGTGAATAATATGATTTGTCTTTATCAGGGTAGAGTGTTTGACTGTTCAAAGCTCACTCCTGTTCTTCGACAGTCTAACTGTCGGACAACTCATTTGAAAGAAGACCGGTTCGTCCGAGAGAGTCAGCCGAGTTTTTCTTTCAGCACTTCGACACATTCTTGCGGGGATTGCACGATCGTCAAGAACCGCGTACAATCGCCCAATCCTTCCCACAACAATTCTTCTCTCAACGTCTCGACGACGCTCTTCCAGAAGTCTCCAACGAGAACGATAGGCTTCTCCGGAATCATCCCCTTATTAATAAATTCCCAGACGTAGGCGAGCTCGAGCAGCGTACCTGTTCCGCCTTTGAGAATCACGTACGCATCTGCTGTGTCGACGAGATTTGCTAGTCTCTCTACAAGCGACTTTGTCCGAATTTCCTTGTCGACCCACCGGTTTGCTGTGCGCGAATATATTTTAACCGTGACTCCAATGGTCTGTCCTCCCGCCTCTTTCGCTCCGCGTGCCGAGGCTTCCATAATCCCGCCATAACCACCGTTGCATATCACGAACCCGGCACGAGCGAGTTCGCGGCCGAGTTCCTGCGCAAGCCGGTACTCTTTGTCTCCTTCGCGAGGTTTCGAACTTCCAAAGACAGAAATTACCTTGCTCATATGCGCGCAACGGGAAATTGAAAAGCGAGAACCCTAGTCTGTAAAAACCCAGTTCACTCCGAGTTTGATGTTTCGGCCCGGCATCGGATAGACCGGGGTAAGTGTGTAGTTGACGTCCAAAGGATTTTCCCAGACTAATGTGAGGTACGCATCACTAAGCTTAATAATCGCATACAAGTCCAAAGTGGAAAACGCGCCGAGTTGTGTATCCTCTTGAGCGGCATATACTAGGAGGGGAGGGACAAACTGCAGACCGTTCTGTCTGCTGGCGAGCTTCACGCGTAGAGCGAGTTTTGCATCAAGGGCGCCGTTAAGAAAAACGTTTCGGTATGCAAGCTCGGCGTGCGCGGAGAACTTCGGAAAGACGAGCCTTGCGACATCCCCTTCCTTGTAATTGGTATAGGTCAAAGCATTGCTCAACTCGAAGTTCCATGCTCGTACGGAAATGTTGCTTGCGACGCCCGCGACCGAAATCTCGGGTGTGGAGGTAATCTTGACACGAGGAAAAACGTCTGATGATGTTACGGGCGTGAAGAGAATTGCATCAGATATTGCTCGGTCGAATGCGGAAAGCGACCAATCCAGCGTTGTGCCGAGCTGGAGTCGAATGCCGAGTCCTCGAAACGTATGAAGCTCTCTGGCAACAGATCCCGAACGAGTTACCGTTGAATCAGTCCAATACAACTCCAGCGGCGTTGGCAAGCGATATGACCGGGAGTAGTCCGCGAAGAGGCTCAACCAATTATTGAACTGCCGGCTGAATCGCACTCCAATGGAGATTGAGCTTTCGTTCCTCAGCCGCTCTGCACGAGCCGAAAGCTCTGTGGCAATTAAATCACCAAAGCGCAACTCTGCTCTGCCTCTCATGGCGAAGTAGTTCTCTGATCGTTCCCCAACAGTTCTACTTTGCTCGACAAACCGTCTCTCAAAGTCGGTACCGATCTCAAGCCGACCCAGCGGCAGGGGGGACTGCTGTTGAAGCTTCAGACCCCAATAGGATGAAATGTGCAGATCTGTCAGTCCAGGTGGTCCGAAAAGACCGCCTCCTTCTTGATACTCCCGTTCGATCGTCGAGTAGTAGAGGATTGCTTGCGTCGTCATTGTTGAATCAGAGAGCAATCTCGCCGTTGCACCCAGCGTGACATCGCGGCTCGCAATGATCTGGCTGGCATTTCGGCTCTTAACGATTGCGGTCACTTCATCGTAGATTGACGGGCTCTTCTTGGTATCGATGCCGCCATTGAATCCCGCTTTAGATCTCTTGTAGAAGTCGCTGAGCCATACATTGAGGCGATCGGAGTAATTGAAGCGCAGACGGCTTCGCACATTCCATGAGTCATATTTTGTGTTTGGGAACCGGCCTTCGGTCACGTGGCGCTGAAAACCAACCATGACGTTCAATCCTCGCGCGACGTTTTGGGCAAAGATTCCGTCAGAGAGGATGTGTTCGAACGGCCCCTGCAGATAGCGAATCTTCGTCATCGGCCGGACATTGTTATATTGATGTGTCACGACATTGATAGTTGCGCCCGGAGCATTCGAACCGAAATACGATGAATGAGCCCCTGAGATTAGTTCGAGTTGTTCGATATACTCTAGCGGAATATCATAGAGGTTATATGTCCCGCTGATTGGGTCTCGGAGTGGCCGTCCGTCGAGTTGCACGGAGATTCCGCGCTCGTCCATACCAAATGCATTGAGTTGTCCCGGCTGGCCGATCTCTCCCAACTCGCGCACAAAGAGGCCAGGGTGTCTCCAGAGGAGATCGCCGACGTACTTCTCGTCCGTCCAAATGAACTGTCTGCTGTGCAGCGCGTCTGTGGTATCTATGCGTTGCTTGAGGCTGCCGATTGCAGGGATGAAGCGGACTGTCGTCTGATCGACTTTGATTGTATCGGGTCGGGACATTCGAGTTGAATCGACGAGGAGCCTTTCCTGTGGGGCAGGAAGTGCGATGCTGGCGGCCAGGGCGATTGCCGCGACAGTATGTGAGAATTGTCTCAAGATCTGGAAGGGAAGGAAGGGGCTAGCCACTGTTCGAAGCGAGGTTAGCAAGGTTATGGCTTGAACAGCGGTTCGGTGAGGGAGACTCGATACTGAGGTGACAAATCCGCAGCAAGTTTCTGAACCGTGCTCTCATGACCGAAGAATCCGAATACCGAGGAACCGCTTCCGCTCATGAGCGCCAGTTCAGCGCCACGGTTCAATAGAGTCTCTTTGATCTGCTGCACTTCGGGGTAGTTACCAAACACGACGGGCTCAAACTCATTCCGCAGCTTTTCTCGCAGTATGGGCGCATTGTTGATGTTGGTACGGAGAAGGATCGGGAGATTCTCTCGCTGAATCGTTTGTGCCGGCTTCAGACTGGTGTACGCCCAAGTGGTGGAAACGTGTAAAGCCGGTGTCACGAGGAGAATCCAGAAGGGAATTGCAAGGTCAAGTGGCTCCAGGATCTCACCGCGTCCCGTTGCGTAGGCTGTTCCGCCCACCATAAAATAGGGGACATCCGAACCGAGAGAGGCGCTTACAGTCATTAGCTCGTCATCGGTGACATCCAAGGCCCACATCTTCGAAAGTCCTTTCAGAACGGCGGCGGAATCGGTGCTTCCGCCACCAAGTCCTGCGCCAATTGGGATCCGTTTTTTTAGCGTGATCTCCACTCCGGTGTGAACACCAGTGATATCACGAAGCAGGTTGACCGCACGTATGCAGAGGTTGGAGCTGTCCGAACGGAGTTCCGGCGCATCGCTTGTGAAGTGTATCTCTTCTTCACTCTGAACGATTTCAATTTCGTCGAAGAGGTCGACTTGATGAAAGACGGTTTCAATGTTATGATAACCGTCGGGGCGTTTGCCGACAACGTGCAGACCGAGGTTGATCTTGGCGTATGCGCGAAGCTTCATGTGTTTCGCCGTTTGCTGTGCGCTAAAAAATACGTGAATAACGCAGCAGAAGCAAGAATGACCCGCGATGGCCGTTTTTTGATTGTTGTTCCTTTTTTTTGTAAGTTGAAAGCGAATTTCACTTGGCTTTTCGATCATACCACATCGAGGCACGAAAGAGCAATCGTGAGTGTCACAGTTGGCCATATCCGCATCGGCGATGGCGCCCCCCTGGTTCTCATTGCGGGTCCGTGCGTTGTCGAGAATCGTGAGATGACGCTCAGCACCGCTCAGCGCATTCTCCGCGTCACCAAACGATGCGGCATACCGCTCATCTTCAAGTCCTCATATAAAAAAGCCAACCGAACGAGCGCGCAGTCCTTTTCCACGATTGGAATTGATGAGGCTCTCGCCATTCTCAGCGAGGTGAAAGAGGAGTTCGGCGTTCCGATCTTAACAGACATTCACACCGTAGAGGAAGCCGAGAAAGCGGCTGACGTTGCAGACGTGTTGCAGATTCCTGCATTCCTCTCTCGCCAGACGGATCTGCTCCAGGCCGCGGGTCGAACCGGAAAAGCTATCAACATCAAGAAGGGCCAATTCATGGCGCCGGACGATATGAGGCTTGCGGCAGACAAGGTCGTCCTAACGGGGAACAAGAGGGTCTTGCTGACGGAGCGCGGGACGACGTTTGGGTATCACAATCTTGTTGTGGATATGCGTTCGCTGGCGATCATGAGGAGAACAGGCTTCCCCGTGGTACTGGACGTGACTCATTCCGTGCAGCTTCCCGGTGGTGAGGCGACCCGGAGCGGGGGACAACCGGAGTTCATCTTCCCGATCGCTCGCGCGGGTGTTGCCGTCGGATGCGACGCGCTGTTTGTGGAAACCCACCCTGATCCACCGAGCGCCCTGAGTGACGCGGCAAGTCAACTCAAGCTCGATTTGCTCGAAGACCTCATCAAGCAGGTTATGGCGATCGATGCGGTGGTCAAGAAGACCCCAAAGAAGAAGCGATCCTAATTCAGCGCAAGCTTGCCCGCGAAGAATTCATATCGTTCAAAGCTTCGAAAGATCAAACTTCTTCTGCTTGATGTTGACGGCGTCCTCACGGACGGCGGCATCTATTATTCCGCATCGGGAGAGGAGTTGAAGAAATTCCATACTCAAGACGGTTATGGAATCGTCAAGCTGCGCCAAGCGGGAATACGTGCCGGCATCATCACGGGTAAAGTTTCGACCATCGTCGCACGCAGGGCGGAGGAGCTTGGGATTGAGGAGGTCTATCAGAATCTCGACAACAAGCTCAGCGCCTATGAACAGATCAAGTCGAAACTGAATGTTGTGGATGCACAAGTCGCCTATATTGGCGATGACGAGTTCGATCTGCCGGTTCTTGAGCGCGTGGGCTTTTCGGCGGCTCCGGCCGATGCCGTAGATAGCGTAAGACGAACGGTTGACTATGTGTGCAAGCGGAAGGGGGGTGCTGGTGCGGTTCGTGAAGTCATAGAGCTCCTGTTGAGATCTCAGGACAAAAGGATCGGTGATGGGAAATGAAGAACGCTTTCCGCGTGAATTGACCGAGCAGGAGCGGAGACTCCTGTTGTGGCTATTGCCTGCTGATCGACCCGGGTATTTCGCCTGCAGGAAACTCGTTGAGGAATGGCGGGTTGCGGCGCGAGGACGTCGGGGCGAAGGGAACTATATCCTCGCGGCTTCGGATGAAAGCCCGGATATCGAATCACCTCTTCCTCAACTGATTGCGTGTGGTGTCATCGAAACCACGGTGGGGAGCATTTCTGTCACTCTGCGTGAGCGCTTGGGGAACCAGATTGAGTATGAAATCGTCAATCTGCAAGGAGATGCCGTTCCAGCGCAGCTTCACGAGCTTCGTCGGTGGACGCTCTCCTCGTGGCTGCCGCGTCAGGAATGTCCGTCGTGCGGTAACGCTGTGCGGGAAGTTGCGATGAACACGGAAGCAGGCCAAAAGCTCGTCTTGGCTGTCTGCGCACGGGATAGAAGACTCTGGTTGCACGATGAAGCGTCCGGCATCAACCATCCAATTCCTGTGACAAACTTCTACAATGAGTTGATGCTCCACAAGAATGTGCGGGACCCCGCGGTTGCGCTTGACGCAAAGCGCCTGTTTCTGGATCTCAACAAGTTCAACGACATCGAGCTCACGCGAGCGTTTGTTACTTACAACAAGCTTCGCACAAAAGTTGGGTTGGATCGGCAAATCGTTGTACCTGAAGAACGCAAGCCTTCGTGGCTGAAACAGATTGTGAGGGTGTTTTCGAGCGCGAAAAATTGAAAAGTACATCGGGGGTGTCGTCCTTTCATCCATACCGATTTCGGAATACAGAGTATGAGCTCAATCATTGAAAAAGGAAAAGAGGTCATCCGCATCGAGACGGATGCGCTCGTGGCGCTGCAATCGAAGATCAACGGAAGCTTCGAAGCAGCGGTGGACTTGATCTACAACTGCACGGGCCGAGTGATCGTAACGGGGATGGGAAAATCGGGCCTCGTCGCGCGCAAGATCGTGGCCACAATGAACTCCACGGGCACGGCGGCCATCTTCCTTCACCCATCCGACGCCGTCCACGGCGATCTGGGAATGGTGCGGCAGGAAGATGTCGTCATCTGTCTCTCTAAAAGTGGAGATACGGAGGAAATCCGGCAACTGCTGCCGATGTTTCGTCGAATTGGAGTGAAGGTCATCTCCATGGTCGGCAACGTCTCATCGCATCTGGCAAAGCAGAGCGATATCGTTCTTGACATCAGCGTGAAGGAGGAAGCATGCCCGCACGACCTTGCTCCCACGGCATCAACGACGGCAACGCTGGTGATGGGAGACGCGCTCGCGATCACGCTGCTTCATAAGCGCGGGTTCACCAGAGAAGATTTTGCCATATTTCATCCCGCGGGCAACCTTGGCAAGCGTTTGCTGTTGCGGGTTGAGGAGATGATGGTCACGGGAAGTAACATCCCCGTTGTGCGCGAGGAGGTTCCTCTTTCAGAGGCGATCGTGGAAATGACCTCGAAGCGCCTCGGAGCAACGTGCATCGTGGACGGGTCCGGAACCTTGCGAGGCATCATAACCGATGGTGACCTTCGCCGACTGCTCCAACGGACGCGGGACATCACGAATGTGAGCGCTGCGGAAGCGATGACAAAGAATCCGAAGACCATCCGCAAAGGATTGCTGGCAGCCACGGCGCTTGAGGAGATGGAGTCGTACAACATCACGCAGCTCGTCGTCGTGGATGATGACAATCATCCTATCGGTATGCTCCATCTTCACGATCTTGTCAAAGCAGGATTGGGGGGAGACAGCGGAGGGTGAGGACGATGCGCGTTGAGCGGTACATCTTGTTGATGGTCGTGCTCGGTGCCTTCCTGGTTGGATGCGAGGAGAAGATCAAACCTACTGTGCTCCCCGGAATTGATAGTAAAACGCTTCCGCAACAGGAGAGTTGGAATAGCACGGTGGTCCTCTCGGATTCGGGCAAACTAAAGGCTGTCATTGAGGCCGGATACATACGAAAATTTGAGAGCCCGCGACAAACATTGCTTAGCCAGGGAGTAACGGTTCACTTTTATGGAGAAGATGAGCAGCAGACATCCGTTCTGACAGCAACCGACGGGAAGGTCGACGAGTCTAACAACAATCTCGAAGCCAACGGTAATGTCCTTGTGGTTTCCAAAGACAGCACTCGGCTGCAGACGGAAAAGCTGTACTGGGACAACGGGCGCAGGCTGATCTACACGACCGAGTACGTTTTTATCACCTCACCGAAAGAAAAGGTGCACGGCAAGGGATTCGAGTCGGATCAGCAGCTCCGGAACTATCGTATCTTCAGCGTAACGGGTGAGGCGAAGACACAGTGAAACTCGCCGGAACCTGTACTGCCGTAACGAGGGGCATCTGCAGCATGCTGGCTGGTGCGCTCGCTCTGAACGTGGTTGTTGCTCAGGAAGAGAATCTGATTGAAGTCAAATCAGCCAACGTGCTCAATGTCCGATATGTGGGCAACCAGGAGGTAAGGGAGCTCATCGGCAACGTACACATCGTTCAATCGTCTCCGGGGGAAGTCATCAAGATCTGGTGTGATTCGGCATCGCGCTACATGGAGACCGACAAGATTGAGTTGTTCGGTAACGTCAAGCTTGTGCGCGACAATGTCACCCTCATCTCGACGGAAGCCGTGTATTTTGGGAATGAGCGCCGCGCCGAAATGACAAAAGGCGTTCGCCTGATACGTGGACACTCTGTACTGACATCACGCTTTGGTGAGTATTTTGCGCAGGAGAAACGGGCGCATTTCAAAGGCAGTGTGCGCGTCGTAGATTCGACATCTTCGACGCTATCCGATGAACTCACCTATTTTGAGGAAGAGGAGAAATCCATTGCAGTTGGAAGCGTCCAGGTGTTCAATTCGGAGGATAATCTCACTGTCTTTGGCGACTCTCTCATTTATCTCGAAAAGCAGAAGTACACCATAGTCCCCAAAAATCCGAAGATGATGCAGGTGGATACTGCTTCCAGCGGTCTCATCGATACACTGCTTGTCGTGAGCAGGGTGATGGAAGCGTATCAGGATACGCTGCAGCGGTTCATCGCTCGTGGGGATGTGGTGATGGTGAGGAACGACTTTGCCGCTCGATGTGGCGAGGCGACATATTTCCTGAAGCGCGATCGCATCGTGCTTGGAGACCAGCCCGACCCGTCCGACCGGACAGCCGTCCGGGCGGGCATCGGTCTGGCGGGTGGGATTTGAGTAGCGACGCTCGCTACGAGGGCTGATTTGATGAAGTCGCGCCGTTTCATAGATGAGCTCCAAGCTTGGTTTGTAAGATTCGAGAGAACCGTCATCGAGGACCGACAGACGTGCACTCTCGGTCCTTCGATCGATCAATAGGGATAGAAAAGAAAGAATAGAATTGAGAGTACAGCAAGCACCCACAGCCCCGGCTTCACCTCTTTCAACCTGCCGCTCAGCGCCTTGAAGAGCGGATAGACCACAAACCCCGCCGTCATACCGATGCCGATGTTGTACGTGAAGCTCATCATCACAATGATGCAGAAGACCGTAACTGAGTCCCGTGCAGATTCCATCATGTCAAGCGCGACAGCCTTCCCATCAGCTGAGGCCAAAGCCTTCTGCATCGATTCCTCGTCGTCGAAGTACAGTTCCTCAATACATGTAGAGCTTCGGTTCGCCTATCTGAGTGCCGGTGACCCTAGCGATCTCGATCTTCCGCAGCCCGGGCAACTTCTTGACTC
>JBBTCR010000563.1:0-6666 GCA_038043105.1 Bacteroidota bacterium | reverse complement strand
TTTAGGTTACAATATCCATGCCAAACCAGTCATGACTTTTCAACCGGATTTCTAGAAACGCGGTCGAAAATATCAACTTTGTTCCGCTGTTTAGTTCCGCTCCTGCCGCTTTGCGGCATGCCGTACAACGGCATCAGAATCCCGCCTTAAGAGCGGAATCCTGAAAGGCGGGATTCCAAAAGGGCGGAACAAAGAGCGGGACCACAAAGTCACCCCGCCAGAACCTGCCCGCCCCGAAGAACTAAGATGGCAGTCGGGGTGGCACCACTTTTCAACTGGATTCCTAGAAGCACGGACGAAAACTATCATCTCACGCAAAGACGCCCCGCCAGAATGCGCCCGCCCGAACGACTCGTCATTCAGTCGGGCGCGTAGCGGGCTGGCGAGGCACAAAGAAAGAATTTGACAAAAAAGGTGTTGTTTATAGTTGCTTTGCGTCCTTCGCGGCTTTGCGTGAGACTTCTCGGCCAGATCTCTAGTTGCCTTATAGGGTTCGAACATCGGTGATAGTACCTGTGATAGCGGTAGCTGCCGCTGTGAGAGGAGAGACAAGGAATGTTCGCCCACCTTTGCCCTGCCTTCCTTCAAAATTACGGTTGCTTGTCGAGACCGCGTACTGACCCGGCAGGAGTTGGTCCCCGTTCATGGCAATGCACATAGAGCATCCGGCCTCGCGCCACTCGGCGCCCGCTTCCTTGAATATTCGATCCAGACCTTCCGACTCCGCCTGTCTTTTCACGCTCTGCGAACCCGGTACGACCAGTACACGCACCTTCGAAGCAACTTTCCTTCCCTTGAGAACTGATGCGGCCTGACGCAGGTCGGATATCCTGGAGTTTGTGCAACTCCCGATGAACACGACATCTACCTGCTTTCCCAACAACTTTTGGCCCGGTTCGAGTCCCATATACTTCAGCGCCTTTTCAACCGACGACCGCTGGGAAGCATCACCTACTTCTGCCGGCGTGGGAATGCAGGCGTGGATCGGTATTCCCATTCCCGGATTTGTTCCGTAGGTGATCATCGGTATCACGTTCGTCGCATCAAGCGACACGGTTCGATCGTACGTAGCTCCCTCATCTGATGGAAGCTGCTTCCAGCGCGCGAGGCTCTCATCCCAAGATTTTCCTTTGGGCGCGAATTCCCGGCCTGCGAGGTATTCGAATGTAATATCGTCTGGAGCTACCATGCCTGCCCGCGCTCCGCCCTCGATAGACATATTGCAAATCGTCATTCGCTCTTCCATTGACAAGGAACGAATCGCTGTGCCGGTGTATTCAAAGACGTGACCTGTCCCACCGGCTATGCCAAGCCTGGCCAGCAATGCCAGTATGATATCCTTGGCGGTGACACCGGGTCCGAGTGATCCGTCGATTCGCACCTCAAGTGTTTTCGGCTTGCGCTGCATCAGGCATTGCGTTGCGAGGACGTGTTCTACCTCACTTGTTCCGATGCCAAACGCCAGAGCACCAAATGCTCCGTGGGTAGAGGTGTGACTGTCCCCGCACACAATGGCCATACCGGGCTGGGTAAGGCCGAGCTCAGGCCCAATCACGTGCACGATTCCTCTCCTCGCATTCCCAATGCCGTAGAGCTGAATTCCAAACTCACGCGCGTTCTGCTCAAGCTTTCTGATCTGCTCTGCGGCGAGCGCGTCAGAGATTGGCAGAGAAGGGTCAATCGTCGGTATGCTGTGATCGACTGTCGCAACAGTCTTCTCACGACGGCGCACACGCAGTCCACGCCGACGAAGACCGTCGAACGCCTGAGGCGAGGTAACCTCGTGGATGAGGTGCAAGTCAATGTAGAGCACGGCAGGTGAATCCGGCTCTTGCACGACGATATGTGAATCCCAGATTTTTTGAAAGAGTGTTCGCGGTTGCTGCACTATACCTTCCATCCTTTCGGAGACAGTCGAATCCTGCTCTACACGGCTGCAGAGGCCTCTTTGATCCCCTCTTTCTCTTGTTCCCCTTTTCGTTTTTTCGCAGCCAATGAGCGGTTGAGAGCTTCGAGATACGCTTTCGCGCTCCCCGTGATCACGTCGGTACTGACGGCGCGGCCATTGAAGAGGACACCGTCGAACTCTGCACGCACAAACACCTCGCCTATTGCGTCATGGCCAAGACTCACAGATTTGATCGAATACTCCGTCAGCTTTCCGACGACCCCTGTGAGACGTTCGATGGCTTTGTAAGCAGCATCGACAGGACCATCACCTGTTGCCGAATCGACAAGACGCTGATCTCCGTACCTCAGCTCAACAGTTGCAGTTGGAAGCACTTTAGTTCCACTGCTCACCTGTATGTTCTCCAACTGATAGAAGTCATCGACATCTCCGACTCTATCCTCCACAATTGCGATCAGATCTTCAT
This sequence comes from Bacteroidota bacterium, assembly GCA_038043105.1. Classification (GTDB taxonomy): domain Bacteria; phylum Bacteroidota; class Ignavibacteria; order UBA10030; family UBA10030; genus VGWB01. The sequence goes on along the minus strand of JBBTCR010000563.1, from coordinate 4,291 downwards.
CGAAAATCTCTTTCTTCTGATCAGCTATGCCGCAGAATGTTTTGTAGGCTCGTTCCAGCTCGTCAGCTGACAGGTTGTATCCAAGCTCGCCGTAGCGTTGCTTTAAAGCATGACGTCCCGAGTGTTTCCCCAAAACGAGCGTGCTGTGCTTGATGCCCACCGATTGCGGGGTCATGATCTCGTACGTGATGGGGCTCTTGAGCATGCCGTCCTGGTGAATGCCCGCTTCGTGTGCAAACGCGTTCGTCCCGACAATTGCCTTGTTTCTCTGGATCATCATCCCGGTCATGCTGCTGAGCAGTCGGCTCGATTTGAAGATTTCCTCTGTATTCACACTCGTATAAACACCCAGCTTCTCCTTTCGCGTCTTAATCGCCATGACGATCTCCTCCAGCGAAGCATTGCCCGCACGCTCACCGATTCCGTTGACGGTGCATTCCACCTGTCGGGCCCCGTTCTGGATAGCGGCGAGTGAGTTTGCCACGGCAAGTCCCAGATCGTTGTGGCAGTGCGCACTCAATCTCACATTCTTGGTCGTGGGAACTCGCTCCCGCATCGTGCGAAACAGGCTTCCGTATTCGTCCGGCACCGCGTATCCGACGGTATCCGGCAAGTTAATGACTGTTGCACCAGCTTCGATTGTAGCAGCAACAACCTGACACAAGAACTCCACATCGCTTCGCGAAGCATCTTCGCACGAAAATTCCACATCATCGCACAGCGACTTGGCGTATCTGACCGCCCAGATCGCGTCACTCAGTACCTGGGGTCTGGTCTTCTTCAGCTTATGCGCAAGATGAATATCCGACGTGGCGATGAAGGAGTGGATGCGCGGGTTCCTCGCGCTTCGAATCGCTTCCCAGGCGCGATCAATATCAACTTTCACCGCGCGCGCAAGAGCAGCAACCGTGGAACCTTCAACGATCTGAGCAATCGCTTTGACCGCCTCGAAATCGCCTTCTGACGCAATTGGAAAGCCGGCTTCGATCACGTCCGCGCGAAGTTGTTCTAGCCGGCGAGCCATGCGCACTTTCTCTTCAAGATTCATGCTGCAGCCAGGCGACTGTTCACCATCCCTTAACGTCGTGTCGAAGACATATACGCGATCATGCATACACCATGGCCCTCCTATTGTAGTTGCTTGCCTTCGATCTGGATGAGTTTCCTTACCCACGTCATGAGGTCCTCAAACTGCTCGGGAAGCAGTGACTGGGCACCATCTGAGAACGCCTCTTCGGGATTTGGATGAACTTCGATCAGCAACCCGTCGGCACCGACAGCAACAGCCGCCTTGGCAATTGGCGTCACGAGGCTGCGTACTCCTGTCCCGTGGCTCGGGTCAACGATGACGGGAAGATGACTCATTTCTTTGAGCGCCGGAACCGCGGAAAGATCGCACGTATTCCGCGTATAGTCCTCGAACGTGCGAATGCCTCGCTCACAGAGTATCACATCGTAGTTGCCCTGCGACATAATGTACTCTGCCGACATCAGAAGCTCTTTGAGGGTACTTGACATGCCGCGTTTGAGCAACACGGGTTTCCGTATTCTCCCGGCTTCCTTGAGGAGCGCGAAATTCTGCATATTGCGAGCACCGATCTGCAGGATATCCGCATAGTCAGCGACAAGCGGAACATCTGCCGGCGTGATGACCTCCGTAATGACGAACAAGCCGGTTCTCTCGCGCGCCTCGGCGAGCAGTCTGAGTCCCTCTTCCTCGAGGCCCTGAAAACTGTACGGCGAGGTTCTCGGCTTGAACGCCCCTCCCCGAAGAACCGTTGCGCCTGCTCTTTTGACTTGCTCGGCGCTTAAGAGTATCTGCTCGCGGCTTTCGACGGAACACGGTCCGGCCATCACGACGAAATGGTTGTTCCCGATCGTCACAGGCGCCCCGCCGTTCTTGTCCTGGTGCTCTAAGGTGATCGCCGTACTGGCTTTCTTCCATTCTTTGCTCGCCAGCTTGAACGGCTTCAAGATCGGGACAACGCTCTCCACACCGTCAAGCGAATCGAGCGTCTGAAGGCGCGACTTTCCCCGCTCATCTCCCACACACGCAACGACAGTTCGCAACTCGCCATAGATTGGATGGACCTGAAAGCCGAGCTCTTGTACTTTTTCGAAAACGTGTTCAATCTGGCGCTGGGTAGCACCAGCCTTCATGACAATGATCATGCAGCTCCGACCTCTGCCTTTGCCGATTGAATTGACAAATTACCAGAACATCGCGTTGATTTGAGTAGTGACCTCGGCCTGAGATCTGAGCTCGCACACCCGCGATTCAAGCTCGATGACGAATTGTGACCTTATCTTCGTCAACGTCACAAGACATTCTTTCAGTGTTGGATCAGCAACTCGAGTTGCCCTCGCTCTCAACGCATCGATCGCCTCTTTTTCTTCCTGCACCAGTCGCTCGATCACCTCGATGGACTTTTGATAAGGATCTCGTGGCTCAGACGACATACCTTCCCCCTTTCCGCGTTACTCCTTCATTCTACCCAGAACGAGTCAATCCATCTTCCCACTTCTCCGGCCTCAGTTTGCGAACAGCCGCACCGGCTTTCCACATCTCGGAGTTCCGCCACTCATCGAGTTCGCTCTCAAGTATCTCCCTATAATCAGGCGAGCTGCAGCTTTCCAGCACACGCATGGTCTCGACGCCTTCTTGCACATTCCGGTAGAGCAACTCAAAGAGCGGCTTCACAACTAGCTCGAATTTTTTCGCCCAGTCAAGTGCGCCACGCTGTGCCGTCGTGCTGCACGAAGCAAACATCCAATCCATACCGTTCTTGCCGATCAGCGGATAGAGACTCTGCGTGGCTTCCTCGACAGTCTCGTTGAACGCTTCACTTGGTGAATGCCCCATCGCGCGCAGTGTCTCGTACTGCGCTTTCATCAGTCCGGCGATCGCGCCCATCAGCACTCCACGCTCTCCCGTCAGATCGCTGTAGACCTCCTTTTCGAATGTCGTAGGAAAGAGATAGCCTGATCCCACGGCGATGCCAAGTGCAATCGCGCGCTCCTTCGCCCTTCCCGTAGCATCCTGATAGATGGCGAAGCTTGCATTGATGCCGCTGCCGGCCAGGTAATTCGATCGGACGGTTCGACCTGCACCTTTCGGCGCGACAAGGATGACATCGACATCAGGCGGAGGCACAACGCCGGTCTGGTCTTTGAAGACAACGGAAAAACCGTGTGAGAAGTACAGTGCCTGCCCTTTTCGCAAATTGCGCTTCACCGCGGGCCATTGTTCTTTCTGTCCTGCATCGGAAAGTAAGTATTGCACAACAGCCGATCGCCGAACCACCTCCTCGATATCTTCGAAGAGAGTCTTCCCTTCGACCCACCCGTCCCGCACAGCATCGTTCCAACCCTTTCCGCCTTTCCGCTGCCCCACAATCACGCTGATACCGTTATCCCGCAAGTTGAGGGATTGACCGTGCCCTTGCGGACCGTAACCGAGAATTCCAACAATTTCGTTCTCAAGTACCTTTTGTGCTTTTGAAAGCGGGAATTCCTCTCTTGTCACGACTTCTTCTTTCACTCCACCAAAATCAATAAGGGCCATCGCTTTCTACTCCTTCGTCTAACTGCAGGTTGATATTGATCTGAATTCTTCTAACCTCCCTTCCACCGTGTCGACCTTTACACTTCTCCCTTGAACTCCCTCTTCAACGCCACACGCCCAGTGCGCGCGATCTCTTTGATGCCAAACGGTTTCAACATCTTGATGATTGCATCAACCTTCTGTTGGCTTCCCGTTGCCTCGAGCGTGAGGGTCTTTGGACTGATATCGACGACCTTTGCGCGAAAGATTTCGGCCATCTGCATGATTTCAGGTCGCGTTTCCGTCCTCGATTGCACCTTCACTAAGACAAGCTCGCGCTCAACGAAGCTCTCGAACGTCAGGTCGATGACCTTGATCGTGTCGATCACCTTGTTCAGTTGCTTGATGATTTGGTCGATGATCTGGTCATCTCCGCGGGTGACGATTGTCATTCGAGAGACATCTTCCTCTTCGGTCGGCCCTACCGAGAGACTATCGATGTTGTAGCCTTTTGCGGCGAACAGGCCTGCGATTCTGTTGAATGCCCCGAACTTGTTTTCCACAAGGATCGAGATCGTATGCCTCTTCGTGCGCTCTTCCTCGTTCGTGCGTGAGGATATGGATTGCGTTTGTTGGGTCATAGGAGTCCCTCTTGCAGTTGTGATGTTTCACATCCTTACCGTTTTCCTTTGACATTATCCTTTGTCCAGGACCATCATCGCTTTTGGGGTACCGTCCGTCTTGGCT
>JBBTCR010000562.1:1093-1428 GCA_038043105.1 Bacteroidota bacterium | reverse complement strand
AGCTTGACCTCGTCACGCCATTGTGGTGGTCCGTAGTAGGCATCGACGAACTCGCTGTCGTGCTCGCCCAGAGCGAGGGCAAGCTTTACGTACGATTCAGCTAGCCGGGTCATTTGGGTTTTCGATTGAAACCGAGGGTAGAGATTGAAGATGGTCTTTCAGGTTCTGTCCGAAAATAGGAACTTGAACTTTTCTGGAACCTGAACAATCTTTTTCTTCTCGTAATCGAAGAAGAGGATCCCGGTTTTCGCACGCGCCAGTTCTATTCCGGCGTCCTTCTTCGTCAGTTTATAGAAGATGTCGAATCCGTGTGAGTGAAGATTGCTCACCGCGAT
>JBBTCR010000562.1:0-1083 GCA_038043105.1 Bacteroidota bacterium | reverse complement strand
CGGGCGTATCACCTGGCGCAGACGCAGAAGAATAACGACATCGCCATAGAAGCCCTCCGACTTGTAGAGGATCACCGCATCCGCCATGATAATGCTTCGTCGGTCAATGTTCATTTCCGTGAAGCCGTGGTGGCGCAGGAATTGCACCCGCGCCTCGTGGAGAAGTGAGAGAAGCGCGTCATTGCCCAGATGGCCTCCATAGTTGATATCGGTGATGCGGAGCGGGATTTCGACGGAAAAGTGAAATCGCTCTGGTAGCTCGAGCTCTACGCGCGCCATGGCATGCTCGGGGTTAGTGAGGACCGGTGAAAAACTGATTTTTAATATTAGGCAAAATTGACCGCGTGGTCAATGGCATTATGTTCAGAGAATGAACGGTGGCTGTGACTTCTTCATCTGCAACTTCTTGACATGAACGGACGTAGTTGAGAAAGGAGGAACAAGGATGGTCAAATTTCTGCTTTGGTTGATTCTGCTCGTTTTGTGCTGGCCGCTGGCATTGCTGGCGCTTGTCCTGTATCCTGTTGTATGGCTGCTTCTGCTTCCGTTCCGTCTTATCGGATTTACCGTGGATGCAGTGTTTCAGCTACTGAAGGCGATTATTCTTCTTCCAGCGCGGATACTCCGAGGTTCTCCCGCTCGCTAAAATGAAAAATGCCACGCACCTCTCAGGCACGTGGCATCGTTTCGACCTATTCTTACGTCAATCGCCGTTAATCCTTCTTTTGACCCGCTTTCTCCTGATCCTTCTTCATTTGAGATTGAATGCGACTTTGCATCTCAGCGGTCCAAGGTGGGACGACCCCGTTCATCCGAGCGTACGCGATCGATTGGCCAAGATGTTCGTGATTGTGATTGAGGACCGTGATCAAGGCGTTGCGAACGGTTATTTTCCGTCCGAAGAAATCAACCATCTTCTCCAGGTCAGCATCCGACATACTCGCTACCGCCTTCTTTGCCCATTCGTATGAGGCGTTCAAAGCATCGGCAATTTTCGCTTTGTCCGTCGTTGCGCCCTCTCGAGCTTTCTGATCCATCAGCACCTTCATGTCGACCGGAGGCTTTGCTCCTGCAATGCTCATC
>JBBTCR010000561.1:0-3965 GCA_038043105.1 Bacteroidota bacterium | reverse complement strand
CGTTGTACGGGATCCCGCCTCGATTGAAGGATTATTGTGGCGGGAAAAGCGGGACGTCTTTGCGTGAGACTTTTCGACTGGGTCTCTAGCGGAGAAACTCAGCAGACTCGCCTCAGCTTCGCCCTTGGCTTACTGGACCTTCCTTAGAAGTTCCCTTACGGGGCGCATCATTTTCCCACAAGCTTTTTCACCTCTGCAACAAAGTAGGACTTTACGTCGGCCCAAGCGGCGGGCTTGTTCATTGTTGGGGTCGGATCGTCTTCGGCGTCGACAAAGTATGTGAGGCTTCGCATCAGATGGTATCGGTCGGCCGCCGAGGAGGCAAATCGCTTTTCGTACATCTCTATGAGTTGATTCAGCGACAATCCTGTCAGGCAAATAAAGTAGAGATCAATAAAATCTCTCTTCGCACCCCGTGCTGCAATCGTCGAAAGCTTCATCGTTCCAATATCCTGAATGCTGGCGACCGAAATTCCCGGTTGAAGCGTGCGCGGCGGTAAAAGGGTCTGATATGGATAGCTCATAAAGCTTACCTGCACCCCTTGGATCTTGACGATCAATGTCTGGCGGTCTGCAAGAACGAGCTGGTTTGGTAGGTGGTGCGCGACAAGCTGGTGGTGCTTTTCAACATCGAACGGGAAATCGGAAAAGAAGTCGAAGTCTTCCGAGGGGCGATGAGCTATGTGCATCGCAAGCCCTGTGCCGCCCGCCAGGTAGAACGCTTCGGCTAGCTTCGTTGTCCCAAGTTCTTCGAGGAGCGTTCGCTGGGTAGTCGTGAGAGCGGATTGGTCCATTCGTTCTCGGGTATGTTCAGCATCAGGCGCCAGAAGTTCAATGTCTTCGGCGAGCGCAACCGAAAGCTCTTCTCCTTAATAAAACAGATCAGTTGATCGTCTGCGTAAATCGTTCTGAGCCATCGAATCCCCTCCCACGTTCCATACTCTAAAAACCGTTCAATAACGTAGTTTGCGTGCGCCTCGAGGTTAATGTTGTTAACATCAACCTCCCAGAACAGTGATCGAAACTCCGTGGGAATTTTCTTCTTATCCTTCTCCACGGTTCTTGTCTTTCCCTCCCTTTGTCCCCTTCTGCGTTTCTTCTCCGGCTGTTGAACTAGCTTGTTTCTTTGCCTGCTTCGCCGCCAGCTGTTTCTCCTCTTCCTCTTCTCCAACGACAAGAGCGATGTCTGCCACCACATCTCCCTCTTCAAGCCGGATCAGCCGCACGCCCTGTGTGTTCCTGCCCGCGACGCGAATGTCTGAAACATGCTGCCGAATAACCATGCCGTTCGACGTGACCACAACAACATCGTCGGTATCCACGGCTTCCTTGATGGCAACCATCTTCCCGGTTTTTTCCGACGTTTTCACGGTGATGATCCCCTTTCCACCGCGATGACTGACACGATACTCACCCTCCTCGCTCCGCTTGCCATATCCCTTCTCCGTCGCGACAAGAATGGTCGTCCCCTTTCGCCGCAAATTCACAACGCCCACAACCTTATCCCCCTTGCTCAATTTCATACCCCGCACCCCGGCAGCGGTTCTTCCCATTGCTCGCACTTCGTTCTCGAGGAAGCGGATAGCGATTCCCTCGCGCGTACCAACGATGATGTCCTGGCTGCCGTCTGTCAGCTTTACATCGTTGAGGACATCGGCTTTCCTCAGGGTTGTTGCGGTGATACCGTTGCGCCGCGGATTGCTAAACTCCGAAAGCAGAACCTTTTTCACCATCCCCCCCTGCGTTACCATCAAAACATAATGCTTGTCGTCGAATTCCTTCACCGCAATGAAAGCGTTGATCGTTTCTTCAGGTGATTTCGCAACCAGGGCATTCATCGGCTTTCCCTTTGCCATGCGTCCTGCCTCGGGAATTTCAAACACCTTCAACCAGTAGCAGCGGCCCGTGTTCGTAAAGAACAGGATGTAGTTGTGCGTGCTCGCAACGAACATGTGCTCGAGAAAGTCATCTTCTTTTGTCGCCGCACCCGTTACACCTTTGCCTCCGCGGCTCTGTCGTCGGTAGCCTGAGACGGGGAACCGCTTAATGAATCCCTGGTGGCTAATGGTGATGACCACTTCTTCCTCGGCAATGATATCTTCAATGCTGAATTCTTCGGCCTTGTAGATGATCTCTGTCCGCCGTTCGTCGCCGTACTTCTTTTTTAGCTCAAGCAGCTCTTCCTCAACAATCTTCATCTGCAGCTGCTTGCTTTTCAGGATCGCTTTGAGTCTTTCGATGAGCTTGATCGTTTCCCGATATTCCTCCTCCACCTTCTTACGCTCAAGACCGGTCAGTTTCTGGAGCCGCATATCCAGGATGGCCTTCGCCTGGATCTCTGAGAGTTTGAACTTCTTTATTAAGCCGGCCTTTGCGGTCTCAACGTCCTTTGACTGTTTGATCAACCGGATGACAGCATCGATATTGTCGAGCGCGATGATATAACCTTCGAGGATGTGCGCTCGCTTTTCCGCCTCGTCGAGCTCAAACTTCGAGCGCCGCACAATGACATTGTTCCTGTGCTCCACAAACTTCTGAATTATCTCGCGCAGCGGCAACACCCGCGGGCGTCCATCGACAAGCGCCAGCATGATGATGCCGAAGGTCGTCTGCATCTGCGTGTGCATATACAGGTTGTTCAGGACTACCTCAGCGTTTGCGTCCCGGCTCAGCTCAATTACCACCCGCATCCCATCGCGATCGGACTCATCGCGCACGTCGGTAATGTCCTCAATCTTCTTCTCGTTGACGAGATCTGCAATCTTCTCTATGAGCGCGGCCTTGTTGACCATGTAGGGCAACTCAGAAACGATAATGCGCTCACGGTCTCCTTTGCCCGTCCCGATTCTTGCCTTGGCCCGTACGAGGATGCGTCCACGACCCTTCGTATACGCCTCCCTCACTCCCTCGTAGCCGTAGATGATTCCACCCGTTGGAAAGTCCGGCGCTACAATGTGCTTCATAAGCTGCGCATCGGTAATACTCTCGTCCCGGATGAACGCTACACAGCCATCGATGACTTCATTGAGATTGTGCGGCGGGATGTTTGTTGCCATGCCGACGGCTATCCCGCTGGCACCATTGCACAAGAGGTTGGGAAACAGGCTTGGCAGAACAGACGGCTCTTTGAGTGTATCATCAAAGTTCGGTACATAATCCACGGTGTTTTTTTCGAGATCCCTTAACATCTCCTCTGCGATCCGCGCAAGCCGAGCCTCTGTATACCGCATCGCTGCTGCCGAGTCGCCATCAACAGAACCGAAGTTGCCCTGGCCGTCCACAAGGGGGTAGCGCAGCGAGAACTTCTGTACCATCCGCACCATGCTATCGTACACCGCAGCATCCCCGTGCGGGTGGTACTTGCCGAGCACCTCACCCACGATCCGAGCGCTCTTTTTGTACGGCCGGTTGCTCGCAAGGCTAAGATCTTGCATGCCAAAAAGCACGCGTCGGTGGACCGGCTTGAGACCGTCGCGCACATCGGGGAGCGCTCGCGCAACGATGACCGACATCGAGTAATCGATGTACGATCCCTTCATCTCTTCTTCAATATCAACCGGAATGATCTTTTCGCTAACTGTAGCCATGCCCTACCGCTTTCTCTTCGCTCGAATTTTTTCTCGTATCTTTTCCAATACCCTTATATCCTCCAAGTCTTTTGCTCGCCCCGCTGCTCGCTTCATTCGAATCAAGTCGTTTAATGACGGAACATAGACGCTTAATCCCTTGATTTCTGTCTTGATCCTTCTCTTCCATGCCGCCTCAAAGCCCATGCCGGCTACGAATGGATGAATATCGACCTGCAGAATGTACTGGCGCAGCAGGATTTTCTTCCGTAGAAAAAGGGAAGGCGAAACGTCGTCAACGGCCTTATAGCCTATGCTCGAGAGCGCGTGCGCCGCTCTCTTTGCGTTTTGGTTCGAGGGCTGGATGAAGACGTCAACATCTTTTGTCATTCGTTCAAA
>JBBTCR010000560.1:0-3300 GCA_038043105.1 Bacteroidota bacterium | reverse complement strand
TTGAGCGCCTGAAGGGCAGCAGATACTCTTTCTGTGAGATAGCTTTTCATTCGGTCGTCAACGCGTTACTCTGCGTCTTTCCGTGTCCGGCGACGGGTCGTCCTCCGGGCTGATCTTTTCATCGGGATGCCAGCTGCAAGTGGAGGTGCAGTTTCATCATAGACTGGAATGAACTTGGCGTCACCCCACAACCGCTCAAGGTTGTAGAATGACCGAGCTTCTTTCTTGAACACATGCACAACTACATCGACATAATCCAGCAACACCCACGTGAGAGCCCTGAATCCTTCGGAATGCCACGGCCTCACACCGATTCGCTCGGATCCATCCCGAACCGCATCAGCAATTGCTTTCACCTGAGTGTCGGAATCTGCCGAGCAAATGACAAAGAAGTCCGAAGGAGCACTGAGTTTGCGCAGATCCATCATGACAACGTCTGACGCTTTCTTGGAAAGAGCAAAATCAGTGATCTTCTTTGCGAGCATTCTTGAGGTCAAGTATCAGTCCTCCGTCTTGTTATTGCATGGGTTTGAGAGAGCGAAAATCTTTGCCGATAACAACTGTCACATCGAGATATGCATGGCGGTCAATCTCCTGCACCACACGTTCCTTTGGAACACCAAGCGCCTGCGCCACCTGCTCAGCCGCTTGCAGATTTCCTGCGCGGTCGATCACACGGGTCAATTGGACGTCTGGATCTTTGTAGTTGCCCATTTCCACGACATCAAAGCCTCGCGCGCGCAAATAGTTGGTGAATCGCTGCCCGAGTTTCGCGGTCCCCGTACCATTTAACACATCGAGCTGAATGACGTGAGCCTTGCCAGCGTGGATGACTTCGGGCTCAACCGGCGGGTCGATGAAATTGCGATACACAAATGCATAGAGAAGGATCACTACCATGACACCAAATGCCAGCAGCGTCCCAGTACTAGCCAGGGCCTTCCAATCTTTCGATTTCTTCTTTGGACGTTTGGGTGAAGCGTCAGGGGAACCGCCCGGCGCAGGGGCTGATGGAACAGGCTGCTCAGGTTCCTGAGTTTCGAGGTTTGTCATATCCCTCTATCAACAAAAAACCGAGCAGCTGCCCGTTTGCCGCAGGCATACACTACTCGGTTTGCTAGAAACGACCATCTATCAACAACCACAACTTAGCGCTTGTCTTCCTCGTATCGATCAATCCCGTTGAAGAAATTGTATGAACGGTAGCCGCTCCCCAGCCAATACATCGGCGGCAGTTGACGGTACTGAATATGAAGTAACGTGTTCTTCCACGGTCTGTAGTTCAATTCTGCGCGGCTCAGATACAATCCGCTCAGGTTCTGCTGAAATTGCTTTCCAAACGAACTGAAGGGGGAGTGCATCAAGCTCACATCCGCTTGAAGGTCGAGGGCATCGGAGAACTTGTACATCAAGCTGTTGGTGTACACACCAAGCGAGAGTCCCTGACCTCCAAACGACTGGTACGAGAGAGAGAAACTATGATGCATCGTGAGCTTGCTCGGATCAAACCACCCGAAGAGCAACCCTCCGTCGTCGGGGCGGATGATGGACTCGGTAACGCTTGGCTTCGACTCGACTTTCGATTTGAACTGCGCTGTGACAACCGAGGTGCACATCAACAACGCCACGACCACACAACCTATCAGCATCCTCATTGTTTGTTCCTCCTGTTGACGGATTGACACCAACGGAATGATACTCAAATGTACTCTGATTGTCAAGATTGCCCAGGTCGGTTACGGCTCCGATCGCCGTGCGTTCAAACGCCGCTCCAAGATCGCACGCGCTTGATCCAATTGCTCAACGGTGTTGATTCCGTGGATCTCCTCAACATGCTTCGCGGTGAGAGCCGAGACCGTCCAATGGTGCCTCCAAAAGTATTCGAAGATGTCAGTCAGATAGTGCTCGTTTTGGACATTCTGCGGGGTAATGTGCCGTAATCCATCAAACAGCTTCTCCTTATCGAACAAATAGATTCCCGAATTGATTTCCCGAACGCTCCGCTCTTGTTCCGAAGCGTCCCGATGTTCGACGATCCGTTTGACGGAACCGTCCGCATTGCGGATGATGCGACCGTACCCCGTTGGATCTTCCACCGTCGCCGTGAGGATCGTGGCAACGGCATTTGTCGTGAAGTGGTGATGAAGAAGATCCTGCATTGTTCGTTCTGTGAGCAACGGGACATCTCCCGAAAGGACGAGGACATCCCCCAAAAATCCCGACAGCGATTCTTCAGCTTGCAGCACCGCGTGACCGGTTCCAAGCAGCTGCTCCTGGATAACGCATTGTGCGTTATGGTGCGTAGTGCGGAGATACTCAGTCACCAAATCGCGCTGGTGTCCGACGATGACGATGACCCGACACGCTCCCAATTCGTAGGCAAGATCGACAACATAGTGGAGCATGGGTCTGCCGTCCAACTCGTACATCACCTTTGCGAGCGTCGGATCCTTCATGCGTTTCCCTAGGCCTGCTGCCATGATAACCGCGGCTATCGCTCGATCGATGCTGCTCTTCGAATTCTTCGTCATTCAGCGAACCTTGTTGTCATGGAACCGGGGTGAGCATGTTGTCGATGAGGCGTGTGGAGCCAAACCAGACCGCCAGTACAACCAGCACGGACGGCGGCTCGAGCGATTCAACTTCGGAGAACGATTCGGAATTGACAAAGGCGATATAGTCCACTTTCGTCGGTTTGGGGCGAGAGAGAATATCAGCCATCCCGCTGCGCAGCCTCGTCGCCGATCGTTCTCCCTGAATGATGCGCTGTTCTGCATGCTTCAGCGAGCGATACAACGCTGTCGCTCGCAATCGCTCATCGGGATTGAGATACACATTGCGAGAGCTGAGGGCAAGGCCATCGTGTTCTCGAACCGTCGTTGCCAGAAGAATCTGAAGATCAAGATTCAAATCTTTCACCATCTTCTTGATTAGAAACGCTTGCTGAGCATCTTTCTGTCCAAAGACAGCCATATGCGGCTTCGTAATGTTCAACAGCTTTGACACAACAGTGGTGACTCCGCGAAAATGCGTTGGACGAAATTTTCCCTCGAGAACCGACGAGATTCCTTCGACCTCAACATAGGTCGCGTAGCCTTCAGGGTACATCTCAGCTATCTCAGGACAGAAGAGAACATCAGTTCCTGCCTGAGCAGCGAGTTGTTGGTCCTGCTCAAGATTGCGCGGATAGCGCCCGAAGTCTTCGCTCGGACCGAACTGCGCTGGATTGACAAAGAGGGTGGTGATGACCACGTCAGTCTTCTCGCGAGCGAGCCTGATGAGGCTCAGGTGGCCTTCATG
>JBBTCR010000559.1:0-3876 GCA_038043105.1 Bacteroidota bacterium | reverse complement strand
CGAGGGCGAGCATTGCAAGCACGAAGATGTTGAAAAGAACCCACGGGAGAAGTTGATTTGACATCAGGGTGTCCTTTTCTCGGGATTTGAGCTGTCGGCAACTGGAGCAGTTTCATTCAATAAGTACAAAAGGTTATCCTCGACACGGTATAACATTGGAGCGACTTGAATCTTGGGGTATCTCAATCGGAGCCGTTTGGCTTCGCTGAGAACAAAGTCGATCTCATGGCCAATCTCGAACGTCGGGGCGAAGTGATGGAAGTGTTCCTCGGCCCATTCGGGTTGCCATCCAGCCCTTTCGACCAACCCTCGAACGAATTGTTCTTTTCGTGCAATGAGATTGACCATCCCACACTGAGTGTGTCCGATGAGTGCAATGGAGCGAACACCACCCACGGCAATCGCATAGGAGACCTTGAATTCGCTGTACCGTAGGTTTGCACCGCCAGAGCGGATGATGAAAGCAAAGTTATCGGGGATGTGAAGATGTTTACGGTTATCCATACACATCCCGATTAGTAACTCCGCCGTTGAGTAAGTTTCGTACGGTCGACTGAGATTATGGTATTCAAACAAAAGCCCGATGGGTGTATCTCGGTAAGCGGCAAAAATGTCTTCTACTTTCGTAACTGACACTAATCGATTCACAGGTCGATCCTTCATTCCGACGGCAATGGCACATAACGAGCAGGATGCTGAAAAACGCCCCTTTGTTCAGATTCTTCACCCCGTGAGAAGACGACGGGGTTCAGAATGACATCCTGCTTTGTTTTTCATCACCCTGCTAATGTAGAGACGCCACTCCTTCCGGTCCTTGATTGATCTTCTTGATGACGAGCAACAGGAAGAGCACCCCGATCACGAAATACAGGCCGAGGAATCCGAGGAGCGTGAAGAGGCTGTTTCCAGCGGAGACCGTCGGTGATATCCCCTCTGCAGTTCTCATCAGTCCATACACGAGCCACGGCTGCCGGCCGAGCTCAGCCGTCATCCAGCCTGCAGTGTTGGCGATGTACGGGAACGGAAATGCGAGCATCAGAATCCAGAGCGCCCAGCGCGTGAAATACAGCTTCCGTCGCCAGAGCAAATAGAGTGACACGAGGGTGATGGCGATGAAGATCGTTCCGAGTCCGACCATAACGTGATAGCTATAATAGAGAAGCGGAATGTTTGTGGGCCAACGGTCACGGGGAAACGCCTGCAATCCTTTGACCTCGGCTGTCCAGCGATAATGGGTGAGGAAACTGAGAAGCTTCGGCACATAGAGCGGGTTGTCCATCCGGAGCTTTTCCATATCGGGCTGACCGATGAGGATCAACTCAGCCCCCTCTTTGGTCTCAAACAGCCCCTCCATTCCTGCAAACGTCACAGGTTGATGTTCATACACATTCTGCACTTGCCCGTCACCTGTCGGGAATGCGACAAGGAGCGATGCGATCACACCGGCGATGACACCCACGCGCACGAAGACCTTTCCATATTCCAGATCCCGGTTCGCGAGGAGGTAGTACGCACCAACCGACGCCATCACAAACGCCGCGGTGATCACTGCGCCGATCATATTATGCGTGTACTGCCAGCCAATCCATGGATTGAAGAGCAACCCCCAATAATCATTGACGTGCACCGAACCGTCGGAAGCAAACGCATAAGCAACGGGGTGCTGCATCCATGCGTTCGTGGCGATAATGAAGTAGCCGGAGATCCACGATCCGAGAAACACGAGGAAGGCGGCTACGAAATGACCAACCTGGCCGAGCTTCTTTTCACCAAAGAGAAACAGGCCAAGGAAGCTCGATTCAAGGAAAAAGGCAAAAACACCCTCCATCGCCAGCGTTTGTCCGATGACCCCGCCTGCGAACGTCGAGAATTTCGCCCAGTTCGTGCCGAACTGAAATTCCATGGGAATGCCGGTGACCACCCCCATAGCGAAATTGATGGCGAAGATCTTTGCCCAAAACCGCGCGCTGATGTTGTATCGTTCATCCTTCTTCCACAGCGACAGTCCTTTCAGGATCACGATAAGGAGCCCGAGTCCCATCGTGAGCTGCGGGAAGAGGTAGTGATACATGATCGTGAAGGCAAACTGGAGTCTGTTGATAAGCAAAGCGTCTTCCATTTCGTTATCCTCGTGAAATCGGTATCTTGCGACTTGAAGATAGTGAAAAAATGGAAAAAAGGTTCAATCGGATTGGAAGCAGGTGGCTGGATGGTGGCAACTCGAGGAAAGCTTGTCTCACGATCAGAAAGACAATTTCAAAATCGCGTACAACTTCTGGCGCGTTCTACTCGGAACGCGGGGATCAGGGTATCGCCTATACAGAAAGACGGTCTTCTTCAGACTATCGAGGTATGCCGTGCAATTGGGGCAACGCTTAAGATGGTGCTTGATCGTTCGGTAGGCTGAACTCCTCAGTTGATCGTCGAGCCGTGCCTGAACGTGGTTTGCCACATCGAGGCAGTTGGCGATATGTCGATGAAGCCGATGCATATCAGGGGGATGAGAGGATTTCGGGGCTGCGCAATCACGTTCAGCTGCCTACTTCAACCGGCAAACGAATCCTACATCCGTATCCGGCCTTGCAGATCTGTGTTAAGTTGACCGCTTTTGAAAGGGGTTAAAACCCATGTGTTTCTTGGATTTGATTGGTCCACGCCCTACCAGCCCGCCATGCGGTCTGGCGGGAAGGGCGTGGCATTGCCCCGACCTTCAGGTCGGGAAAATTTGAAAAACAACCATCCGCCGGCTTTAGCCCCAATTGAGCGGTCTTGAACATGTTAAGTGACCTTCTCAGGTTTTTTTGTCGAAAGCTTGAATGGGACGTATAACGGGCAGAAGCCGACGAAGCTGGTTAGTAAGAAAATTACGGCAAACAATCCGAGGATGATCGCGACTGTGCCTGAAATCTGGTTCGTGAAGTACAGCACGGCGACGGTGACGGCGAGAAGAATCCGAATAACGCGATCAGACGATCCCATATTCTGTTTCATGATGAACTCCTGCAAATCGTGGTGAGGTGAACGTTGAATTCGTTATCACCAGGTAGGATGCAGGAAACGGAGAAAGGGTTCAGCGAGAGAAAGGAGGCGGCCTACTCCTGCGATTTCAGCACGGCAAAGAGCTTTCTGCGGATCTTTGCAGGGACACGAGGGTTGGGGTACTTCGAGTACAGACGGACGGTCTCTTTCAGACTGTCCAGATATGCCGTGCAGTTCGGGCACTTGGCAAGGTGCTTCTTGATTTCCCTGCATTGAGCTGATGTTAGCCTCGCGTCGAGCTCAGCGCAGATGTGCTTGACCACATCCGGACATCGTGCGGTTTTGGCTCTCATGGCGTCATGTACTGATTAAGTCGTTCCCGGAGGAAGACGCGAGCACGTCGCAGTCGCGACTTCACCGCGGGAATGGAGAGTTTCAAAATCTTTCCAGTTTCTTCAGCTGAAAGTCCCTCCACATCGCGTAAGATGAACACGATACGGTAGTCGAACGGGAGCTTCTGAATCGCTTTGTCCAGAATCGTCTTCAATTCCTTATCCATCACTGAGTCAAGCGGCGTGTCCTTCCACGACGGAATCGTCTGAACAACATGTCCTTCGGTGTCCAGCAGAGGATCTGCGTGAAAACCATCCGGCGTCTCAATTGGCACAGAGGCCTGATCGAGCTTGCGCTTCCGCCGCTTCATCCGGCAGTTATTCGTGACAATCGCGTACAGCCACGTGGTAAACTTGGACTTGCCGTCGAATTGATGAAGCTTGCGGTAGACATTCACGAATGTGTCCTGCCACGTCTCGCTTGCCCGCTCCTTGTTGCGGCACACCTTGAAAGCGAAACTGTAGACAAGCGATTCATATTGCTTCACGAGGTTCGTAAACGCGC
>JBBTCR010000558.1:0-2247 GCA_038043105.1 Bacteroidota bacterium | reverse complement strand
TGGTGTAAGCGAGCCTCCTGATTGGCTTTCGCCCAATATATTGTACTGTAACAGAATGTGCAAGCACGGGCGAATGCCGCTTCATCGTCTCGTACTGAAAATGAAGGGCGCTCTCCCACTTGCATGTCAACCCTCAAGTCCTTAGACTGCCGACGTCCCAACCACCGTTCATCTAAGAGAGGTGGCGTATGAAGCCACTGACCCTCCGCACTCGCATTTATTCCTTTTCGGGTTCAATAGCCCGAAGCTTGCTTCGGTTTTTGGAATGTGATAGTATGGATGGATGAGCAAATACATTCATAAGAGTCATAATGTTTCAGTGTTGTTGTATCACTTGGTGTGTCCTGCGAAGTATCGACGGGCAGTATTCACAGAACAGGTAGATGAGGAACTGAGAGCTGTCTGGCTTGAGATTTCGAAGCGATATGAGATCGTTTTCATCGAAATAGGGGTGGACAAGCATCACGCCCATTTTCTGATTCAGTCTGTGCCGATCTATAGTCCAAGTCAAGTTGCACAGGTCGTGAAGAGTATAACGGCGAGGGAAATTTTCATCCGAGTTCCCGAGGTAAAGAAACATTTGTGGGGAGGCGCCTTTTGGACGAGCGGATACTTCATCAACACTGTGGGTCAGCAGGGCAACGAGGAGACGATCCGAGATTACCTCAAAGGGCAAGGACGGGAAAACGAGTACAAGCGTTTGCATCGAGCACAACTCTCTTTGTTTTGAGCTCTTAATACCCCGCAGCTTGCTGCGGGGATGCTTTATTTGGTCTGCGATTCTATATGGACACGTTCGTTGTGCGCGCAGACCTTGGATTTGGAAAGGAGACGACAGGGTTTTACTTGAAATTTGGTCACCTGTTCTGAGCTGCAGCAACTCGCCCTAGAACTTCAAGTACTTCTCCCACCGTCGAAAAAGTTCTGCCGTCGCTTTTAAGTCACCCCAACAGTAGTCCGCAATCTCCTTAAATCTCTTTTCCTCAAACAACTTTCCGAGGTCTAACCCTGTGATCCCATGCGACTTCGGGCTATCAATCTCGAAGGATTTGCAGTAGAAGTCGAGGTTGAATTTTCGAAACGCGCCGTAGAACGTGAGTTGCTCGAGAAGGTCGAAGTGGACGGACGAGTCGTATCGGTAGGGCATCAAGTTGCGGGTTGGCCTCACTTCGAGGATTGCAGACCTCAGCGTGAGAAAGGGACAATCGAATCCGCGGCCGTTGAATGTGATGAACTGATCGAACTTCGGTATATCTTCCCAGAACTGCGTCAGAATATCCTTCTCATTTCCTGTCACGTAGTGGATGGTCTCATCTTCAGAAAACTTGTCAATGTTCTCATCGGATTGGAAGAGGACTTTCCCTCTATTTGTGTCCGGATTGAGCATCCCAATCGCGATAACCTGGGCGGTCATCGGGTAGAGGCTCAACTTCTGAATCGTCTCGACTCGCTCTTCTTCAGTCTCGGCAAACTTGAGCAGGTACTTCTGCTGGGCCTCGTCAAAAGACTCCAATGGGTGGCCAACAGTCTCAATATCAAGGACGACGCGGGACACGATTGTGGCTGGTGTGCCGGAATGTTAGGTGGTGATGCGGTAGTGCTTCAAGCCCCAGTAGGTTTCTTTCGCTGCGACCTTGAGGATCGTGAACAAAGGAATAGCGAGAAGCATACCAGCGATGCCGAGCAGCTCGTTCCCGATCAGCAGAACGACAATCACCGACAGCGGGTGCATGTCAATTGCCTTCGCGAACGTGAAGGGCTGGACGATCATTTCGTCAATCAACTGCACCGCCACTGCAACAATGGCGACGGGGAGCAGCATTCTGAAGTCGTTGTACTGGGTAAGCGAAACAAGAATGGCGGGGACCGCGCCAACGACGGGGCCTAGATAGGGAATCATGTTGGCCATGCCTGCGATAAGCCCGATGAGGATCGCATAGTCGATTCCAATGATCGTGTAGCCCACGAAACTCAACAACCCCACAATTGTTGCCTCCAACAGCCAGCCGCGCAAGTAGCCGACGAGGTCTCGCCGAATCTTGTAAATGACGTTGAGCGTCATCTCGAAGTACTTGTTCGGCACGCGCTCGATCAGTTTCTTCACAGCCCGGTCGCCATCAACAAGGATGAAGAAGGTAACGATCGGCACGATGGCGAGCGACACCACTGCTCCGAGCATGTTCTCAAGCACGGACCCGAGTTGCCGAAGCCCCGATCCGATATGGGAGTGGATCTGCTTCGATAAAT
>JBBTCR010000557.1:0-6258 GCA_038043105.1 Bacteroidota bacterium | reverse complement strand
CTACGCCTCTACAGACGGCCAGAGGATTTCGCAGTCAGATCCTTCAAAGTGTTGGACAATCTTTCGAAAATCGTCGCTGACAGTTTTCGGGCGATCGGTACGCGGATCGAGCCAAACGTGAATCGCCACGTTATGCGCCGCAAGCCGGCCGGTGGTGGCTTTCTCGATGAAGCCTTCCATCGCAAAGCTTGACTCTCTGATGAACGACGTCCTCGTATGCACATCCAGCACTTCGTCGAAATAGGCCGGCGATTCATAGTCAATTTCATTTCGAACGAGCACAACTTTCACGTCGCCCTGAATTGATTGCATATCCACCCTCGCCCCTAGATGTCTCAAATACTCAATACGAGCGACTTCGAAGTACAGAAGGTAATTGCCGTTGTGCACAAACCCTTGCCAATCGACCTCATAGTTGCGTACCCGAATTTGGAATTTGTGCTTGAACTTTTTCCTGTCAATCATACACTCAATCCGTGAAAACGTTGGCGAGAATGTTGGCTGCCGCCTTCACCTGTTCCATCGTGACGTCCATGTGGGTGACGGCTCTCAGCGACGTATAGCTCGCATCGGTCAGCAACACGCGTTTCGAGTGAAGAAGGGCCAGTGCGTCCGTCGTGGATTTACCCGTCCTGCCGATGTCGATAATCACCATGTTCGTTTGGACGGATGCGAGATCCACAGTGAGCCGCGGATTCTTGGCAATCTCAGCTGCAAGGACTCTCGCTTTGTCGTGATCCTCATGAAGTCGCACGACGTGATTCTCGAGTGCGTACAGCGCTCCGGCTGCAATGATCCCAGCTTGCCTCATGCCGCCACCAAA
This sequence comes from Bacteroidota bacterium, assembly GCA_038043105.1. Classification (GTDB taxonomy): domain Bacteria; phylum Bacteroidota; class Ignavibacteria; order UBA10030; family UBA10030; genus VGWB01. Next base: position 5,435 of record JBBTCR010000557.1, on the reverse strand, counting down.
GATCTTGCGAAACCGGCGCGCGCGCTGAATGAATTCCTCTGAGCCGACCAGTGCTGAACCAACCGGAGCGCCTAGGCCCTTCGAGAAACAAACCGACACGGAATCGAAGTACTGTGCATACTCCCGCGGATGGATCCCTGTGGCAACCCAGGCATTCCAGAGTCGCGCACCGTCAAGATGCATCTTGATACCAACGGCCTTCGCGAAATCGCGGACTCTCTTGATCTCATCCAAGGGGTAGATTGCTCCGCCTGCCCGGTTATGCGTGTTCTCGAGACAGATGAGCGCCGTGCGCGGCATGTAGTATGCGGGAGGACGAACCGACGGTGCAAGCTGCTCAGCCCGCAGAACGCCACGATGTCCTTGAATGACGTGGAGCTGAACACCTGAGAGCATCGAAGGGGCAGCGGTCTCATAGTGAAAGATGTGAGAATCCTGCTCAACGATGACCTCATCGCCCGGCTGCGTCTGCGTCTTGATGGCAACTTGGTTTGCCATGACTCCAGTAGGCACGAAGAGCGCCGACGGTTTGCCGAGGAGTTCAGCAACTCTTTGTTGTAGCAAGTTCACTGTCGGATCTTCCCCGAACACATCGTCGCCAACGGGAGCCTCGGCCATGGCTTTGCGCATCGCTGGCGTGGGCTTTGTGACAGTGTCACTTCGTAGATCGATGAACTCCGTGTTCATGCTATCTCGCTTTTTCGTGGTCTTGAGATGAAAGCCAAAGCAACGAAGAGCGCTCCGAAAAAGAGACAGATTTGGGCGAAGAGGTCTCCGTGCCGTGCGTAGAACGTCAATTTGCTGTTCGACTGGATTTCGCCGTCAAATGTTGCGGCAGTATAGAGTGTCGTCTCGTCATGAATTCTGCCAGCGGGATCCACGAGGCCTGAGATGCCGCCGTTGGCTGCCCGGATGATCCATCGTCGGTTTTCAATCGCTCGAAACGAGGCGTAGCTCGCGTGTTGATACGCGCCGGACGTATTACCCCACCAGCTGTCATTTGTTATGATGACGAGGAATTCCGCCCCCCGCCCAACAAACAGTCGCACGAAGTTTGGATAGACCGATTCGTAGCAGATCATCGCCGCGAATTTGACCGCTTCTCCCGCTCTCAGCGGCAATGAAAAGACGACCGTATCCTCTCCCTTCCCCCAGCTTCCAATGCCCACGTTCCATTTGAGTGGCTCAATCAGGAAACGAAACGTCTCTGCGTACGGGATGCGCTCCGCATACGGGACGAGTACCATTTTCTTGTAGATCGGGCCGACGGGTTGTTGCGGAACGAGGAGTGTTGCAGAATTGAAATCCTCATAGTACACGTTGGAGGACTCAATGCGGTTTGCGGTCACGGGAGCCGATGCGGAATCATAGTATCGAGTGTACGGGAGGCCTGTAAAAACAGGAATTCCAATGGCATCAAGCTCGGCGCGCAGCGATGACAAGTAGGAATAGTTCTGTGGCAATAGAATTCGAAGCGGGATCGCAGTCTCAGGCCATACGATGAGATCCGGAGTCCGCGAACTTAGAGCCTTGGATTCTCTCACATACGTTGCAAGCTGGAGTCTGTACGAATCGAGTTTTGAGGCATAACCTTGTCCCCACTTCTCCCAAGGATCGATGTTAGGTTGCACTACGCCGACTTTCAGCGTGCGACCGGCAGGTTGGTTTTTATGTCGGATATGCAGGAGCTCTCCGACAAGCCAAGGTCCAACGTACACGAGGATCAACGTACAGAACACGATAACTGCTTCAGGTGCGCGGAATCTCCACTTTCCTGTCGCAAGGTTGATCACGAGAACAAAAGCGAGCACGTTGAAGGCAATGATGATGAACGACAGGCCGTACACCGATGTGTACTCGGCGATTTGAATTCTGTGCAGGTCATACGCCTGGCTGTTTCCCAGTGTAATCCATGGGAAGGAAAACTCGCTCAGTGAATGCGAATACTCGTATGCAATCCATAGGAAGGGAAACGCCAGCAGCCCTGCGAAAGAGCCTAATCGGCGCCGCACGAGCACGAACAAGAGGATTGGTAACCAGTAGAAGAGCGGATGAACGAGCAGCAACGCGCCTCCTGCTGACATCATCCAAGGATCATTACTATGGGTAAATCCGCCAGCCCAGTAGACGGTAATGCAATGGAAGATCAGCATCACCAGATAGGAATAGCGCAGGATCCTCCACGTACCCTCAAGCATCTCAACGAGAAGGAAAAACGGCACAAGTCCGACGTATGCAAGAGAGTAGAACGGCGACGGCGGGAACGCAAATCCCAGCATCGCGCCCGACAGAATCGCGAGCGCCAGACGATGCCGCAGACTCGTGTCAGGAAGCCGTTTCAGATCTATAGCCGAAGTCATGGCAACCGATGCTGAAGTTTTCTCCTTGTCCACCACAATTCTCCCACTCTGAAGAGAAGGATGATGAGAGATGCGCAGGTCAATCCGATGATTGCGCCGGCAACAACATCGGACGGAAAGTGGACGCCAACATAGAGTCGCGAAAAGGCGACGAGAGCGGCAAAGGAAAAGAACGCCCACGTCCATCGCGGCAAGAAGTATGCGAGAACAAGGGCGCCGGCGAAGTTGTTTACTGCATGCGAGGAGGGAAACGAGTAACCGCTGCCGCAGCTCACCAGCAAGTGAACGCTCGGAAGCATGTGACAGGGCCGAGGCCGGTCAACGAGATGCTTCAAGAGCGAACTGTTGAGTTGATCGCTCAAGGCGATTGCGGGGATCAACAAGAGCGCGGCAATCCGACCACTCTTTCCTCCTTTAACAAGCAGCAAAAGCCACAGGATGCCGACGATGACAAGTACAAACGGCTTTTTGTTAAGGTCGGTTACAAACGGCATCACCGCGTCGAAAACGACGTTTTGCAGTGTGCGGTTGCAGAAATAGAACAGGCTTCGGTCAATACTGTTCAGGACATCGATCAAGCATTCTTCCTATGGCAATGGAGCATCAACGGGGATCGCTTGGTGTGTTTGTCGTGCCGGATTTCCTGTATAAATAGCGCGCGACGAGTATCAGAACTACGATGATGATGATCGTCGTGACTGTCTTGCTGTAGGTCTCCAAATAGAAACTGATTGCCTGCCAATTCTGTCCAAGCTTCTGGCCGGCAAGGAGCAGAATGAAATTCCATGTCAACGCGCTCAGAAATGACAGAATCGTTGTCTTTGGCAGCGAAAGCTCGGACATCCCGGCGAAGAATGAGACGACGGCCCTCGTGCCTGCGAGGAATCGGTTGGCGATGATAACAAAGTAACCGTACCGTTGAAACCAGCTTTCGACCTTTATCACGCCCTCTCTGGGAAGGAACTTTATCTTCCCCGCCTCAAGAATCTTGTCACCAAACCAGTCGCCGATCTTGTACATCGACATAAAACCGAGCGTGCTGCAAACCGTCGCAAGCAACAAAACGGAAGTGAAGTCGATAGTTCCGAGTCCGACAAGAGAGCCGGCGAATACAACGACGACATCGCTTGGAAAAGGGGGAAAAATGTTCTCCATGTAGGCGATCGCGGCGACGGCGACATACACCCACATCGGATTTATCTGTGCCAGATGGTTGATGAAATCTTCCACGGGATGTGTCTACCTCGCTCCATCGGCAAGTACAGTCGCCAAGGCCAAAGCCGCGCACCCCTCTCCCCGGCCGACGAATCCCAGGCGCTCATTGGTGGTCGCCTTGATGGAAACCTGGCTTCTCGCGATGCCAAGCGTGCGCGCGATATTCCGCTGCATTTTGGGAACATAGGGCAGAATTTCCGGCTCTTGAAGAACGAGTGTTGAGTCGAGATGAATGATCACAAATCTTTTCGCTTTCAGCATTTTCCCAACGTGCTTCAGCAGCACGAGGCTCGAGATGTTTTTGTACTTGCGACTCGTATTCGGAAAGTGCTTGCCAATATCCCCCAGCGACGCCGCTCCGAGTAAGGCATCGCAAAGAGCATGGAGCAGCACATCGGCATCCGAGTGTCCCAGAAGTCCGCGGTGATACGCGATTCGGACTCCGCCAAGGATGAGTCTCCTTTTCTTACCGAATCGATGGACGTCGTAGCCGATTCCTACCTGCGGAATTCCTTGAACTGTTTTAGCGAACTTCAAATCCCTTGTACCTTTCCTGGAACTCTTTCCATTCAATCTTGAGGTCTTTGACATAGGCGTAGCGGGGTCCGACCTTGACCACCTTCACGAACTCTTCAACGAGGGACCGATCTCCTTGCGCCTCGATTTCTACATCGCCGTTATACAAATTACGAACGTAACCCGACAGGCTTAGCTTCGTTGCTTCCCGCCACACGAAGTAGCGGAATCCCACCCCTTGAACCATGCCCTGGACGATGATGTGAACTCCGACCTGCATGTCACAATGAAAATACTAGTTCTGTGAGTGAAAATCAAAGAGATTGTTCAGTTTGTTGCGGTGTGCTGTCAAGAACGTCAATCATGGACATCGCGTGGGGCGCGCTTTTGCCCACGACTCGTCCAATTCCTGCCAGAACTACCCTCACGGTCTGTGGTGGCACACCAGCTCTGAGCGCACCTCGGAGGTGAGAAAACAGCTGACGTTGATATCCTCCCAGGGCAAGAACAACGACATTGACCAGTTCACGTTCCTGAAGGGTCAATCCGGAGCGAGAGATGATACAGCCGTAAGCGTCTTCCACAATGCGGTGGGGCAACTCTGGGTGCAGCTCCTCAAGTCGTTTCAGCACGCGGAACGCTTGGCTTCCATAGATGCGGCGGAAGATGCGCAAGCCCTTAGAATGAAGAGTCTTCCGTTGGAGACGACGGTGCCTCGAGATCCTGCGAGCAGGACGAATTCTGTCGAGAGTCTCAAAGCCATCGAGCATCGGCGGATAGCCCAGGAACAATGACAAGTGCAGGAAAAGCTCGGAGAAGAATCGTCGCGTCAGTCTGTGACGTTTGATTCCGATCCGCAGGGTTTGGGCAACCTCCTCTCTCTTTCCAAGAGCATAGAGACCGGCAATTGACGTACTTATCCGGATTCGCGATGGCAACTTGCTCCAATGGGCAGGTATGGGCCGAGCCTTTTTCATAACAAAAAAAGGGACGAAGTCCATCTTCGTCCCTTCAAATTTCAAGCTATCGTATGAAGCTCATCTGAGGATGTGATAGCGGAAGATCGGAGTGCCCGGAGCGAGACTTGAACTCGCATGCCCTTTCGGGCGCCGCCCCCTCAAGACGGTGTGTCTGCCAGTTCCACCATCCGGGCATCGCTAGATCAAAAATCTCCGCCAATGGCGGACCAGCCTTCGGCTGGAAATATCAAAATGGGACGAGCTCGTGTCATCCCGATTTTTGCTATTTGCATTTTGCTTTTTGATCTATTGTTGTGAGCGTGGATGGAATCGAACCATCGACCCTCTGCTTAAAAGGCAGATGCTCTACCCCTGAGCTACACGC
>JBBTCR010000556.1:0-2522 GCA_038043105.1 Bacteroidota bacterium | reverse complement strand
TGGGACCGACTGAACTTCACCGACCCCAACGACATCTTCTTCGCGTCGGCCCTATGTGTCATACAGACTCACAACACTGTGGAGGTACGTTCTCAAGAGGCGTTTGACCAACAACCCCTTCTTTTCCCATCACAGAGGTACGATCAAAAATAGGGAAACAAGGATGGAAATTCAACGCCGCCTGACATCAACGGCACAACCCGAATCCAAGCCTATTTCGCGACAAGCTTCTTGTACGCCTCAACATCCAGGAGATTTGCCAGCTCAGCGGGATTGGCGATCCGCACTTTGACCATCCAACCTCGACCGTACGGATCTTTGTTAGCGACGTCCGGACTGCTCTGAACTTCGTTATTCGTTTCCAGCACTTCGCCGCTGACCGGAGCGTAGAGGTCCGACACAGCTTTCACAGCCTCGATGGTCCCAAACGATTTGCCCTGTTGCAGTTTCGCGCCCGGCAACGGCAACTCGACGTAGACAATATCTCCTAGCTCACCCTGCGCATAATCCGTAATACCTATCCATCCCGTGTCGCCTTCGACGCGCACCCACTCGTGGTCTTTCGTATACTTGAGGTTTTCGGGGAAGTTCATGGTGTCCTCGAGAGGTCTTCAGTAACCAGGAATAGTGACGCTGCTGCAAGATGGTTTCAATGAAAAAGCCCGTTGTAGGTCAACGGACCCGCGAACCCAACATCAATCCTTGAAATCAAAGTTCTCCACAAACGTGGTGTCGAAATGACCTCGCCGGAACTGGTCGTTTCGCATGAGCTTCTTGTGAAATGGTATCGTGGTCCGGATTCCCTCGATGATAAATTCGTCAAGCGTGTGGTACATCTTGTCGATCGCTTCTTCGCGCGTCTTTCCTTTTACGATCAGCTTTGCAACGAGGGAATCATAGTACGGAGGGATCTCATACCCAGCATACGCGTGCGTATCGACTCGAACGCCAAACCCTCCAGGCATATGGAAGCTTAAGATTTTTCCCGGCGACGGGCGAAAATCGTGGTTGGGATCTTCCGCGTTGATGCGGCATTCAATCGCGTGCCATTGGGGCTTGGGCTTGGCTTTCTTCAGCCGCTCGCCCGCCGCAACCTCGATTTGCGCCTTGACCAAATCGACTCCCATCACTTCTTCCGTGACGGGGTGCTCAACCTGAATGCGCGTGTTCATCTCCATGAAGTAGAAATTCTTGTGCTTATCCAACAGAAACTCGATGGTTCCCGCTCCGATGTAATGAACATCCCTGGCGCCTTTCACGGCGGCGGTTCCCATCGCTTCTCGAATTCCCTGTGTGATGGCCGGAGATGGTGACTCTTCGACAAGCTTCTGATGTCGCCGTTGTACGGAGCAATCACGCTCCCCGAAATGCACCACGTTTCCGTACCGATCCCCCATCACTTGAATTTCAATGTGTCGTGGTTCCTCGAGACACTTTTCGATATACACCGACGGATTGCCAAATGCCGTTTCCGCTTCGTAACTGGCTGTGCGGAAGGAGTTTTCCAGGTCACCCGGCTCTCGCACAACGCGCATGCCTCGCCCTCCACCGCCTGCGGTGGCTTTGATGATGATCGGATAGCCGATGTCACTGGCGATTCGCTTCGCCTCATTGAGATCGGAAACGACCCCATCACTGCCCGGAACGACGGGGACACCCGCCTTGCGCATCGTCTCTTTCGCAAGCGCCTTATCACCCATCGCCGAAATCGACTCTGCCTTCGGTCCAATAAACGTCAGACCCGACGTTGTGCAGATCTCTGCAAAATTGGCGTTCTCCGCAAGGAACCCGTAGCCGGGGTGTATGGCGTCCGCGTTGGTGACCTCTGCCGCTGCAATCAACCGCGGAATGTTGAGATAGCTTTCTTTGCTTGGAGGTGGACCGATGCACACAGCTTCATCGGCAAATCTGACATGGAGGGAATATCGGTCGGCCTCGGAATACACAGCGACAGTCTTGATCTTGAGCCCGCGGCACGCTCGAATGACACGAAGAGCGATTTCACCACGATTCGCAATGAGGACTTTCTTGAACAAATCAATCCCTTTTCAGAAGGATCTGTACTCTTGGGGGGCTGACGAGAATTTCGGCCTCGTGCTCTGATCTATGCTCATCAGGATTTTTCTATCAGGAACAGAACCTGGTTGTACTCCACGGGCTTACCGCTTTCCACGAGAATTTGCGCGATGCGGCCGGTGACGTCGGACTCGATCTCGTTCATGAGTTTCATCGCCTCAACAATGCAGAGAACTGTCCCAACGCTCACCTCTTGACCCACCTCAACGTACGGCTCAGCATCAGGCGCGGGAGCTCGATAGAACGTCCCGACAATCGGGGAGCGGACCTCATGGAATTTTGTCTCTGGTTTGCCAGCGGGCTGCGCTGCAGCAGAGGCTGGAACCGATGGCGAGGAACCGGGGGATTGAAGTGGCGCTGATACGACAGGAAGTTGGTATGCCGGTTGTTGAATGACGAGAGCTTGAGAATTACGGCGCTTGGCAATTCGTATTTTCTTCCCCTCT
>JBBTCR010000555.1:0-4888 GCA_038043105.1 Bacteroidota bacterium | reverse complement strand
GCCTCAGGCTGTTGTGCCGAAGTCCTTTGCACTCGAGCAGAACTTCCCTAATCCGTTTAATCCAACAACAGCTATCATCTATCACCTGCCCGCCGGTCAGGCGGGGCTGTCAGCTTTCAGCTTCGTGTCGCTGAAGATTTTCGATGTTCTGGGAAGAGAAATAGCAACGTTGGTGAGTGAACGGCAAAAGGCGGGTAGTTACAGAGTGGTGTGGAACGCTTCAAGCTTTCCTTCCGGCGTCTATTTTTACCGTCTCCAGAGTGGAGGGTTCGCCGAGACGAAGAAGATGATATTGATCCGGTGAGGCGTAAGTAGATTCCCGAAATCTATTTCGGATTGAACCTTCCGAAGGTCTCGGAGCATTCTCTCAGAACCTTCGGAAGGTTTCCCTCGAGATTTCGGGAATCTCACGGAGCGTGACCAAGGTTGTCGTGAAGATTCGTACACTGTCTGAGGTTTCATGATGTTATGAAAAAACGAGCAACAAGAGTAAGAAAAGGCGTCAGGAGTGTTTCGAGACGAGTAACGGCGAAAGAGGTTGCCGACAAGCTCGGGATTTCGACGATGACGGTTTCGCGTGCGATGAACAGTCGCGCAAATGTGGATGAAGAGACGCGCCGGAAAGTGCTTGAAACGGCACGAAAGCTTGGGTACAGTCCGAACCACATTGCCAAGAGCCTCGTGCTCCGGAAGACGCACACGATTGGCGTGGTGGTTCCCGAGATCACCCACTCGTTCTTTCCAGAGGCAATCCGCGGGATCGAGGAGGTAACCACCAGAGCCCGCTATCACTTGATCCTCACGCACTCTGCTGAGGATGCAGAGCGTGAGAAGGACGCCATTCTTACCCTCGAGTCAATGCGCGTCGATGGGATTCTCATATCAACGGCACAACGTGTTGGGGACTACGATCTCTACAAGCACGTGATTCGGCTGGGTGTTCCTATTGTCTTCTTCGATCGATGCGTGCCGGGGATTGGTGCAAGTTGCGTGAGCATTGATGACGAGGAATGCGCGAGGCGAATCACAGTGCACTTGATTGACCACGGGTATGGGCGACTTGCCCATCTGAGCGGTCCCCCAAAGGTCTTCATTGGACAGTCGCGCCTCAACGGGTTCAAGCGGGCGCTCAGGGAACGAAACATCCCGTGCTGTGATGAACTCATCGTTGAGTCAGGATTTCAGGAAACGGATGGCTACAACGCCATGAAGAAGCTTCTGGGTTTGCCGCGCGAGAGGCAGCCACGCGCCGTTGTCGCTGTCAATGATCCCGCAGCATTTGGGGCGATCAAGGCGATTCAGGAGCGAGGACTGAAGATCCCGGAGGACATTGCTATCGTCGGATTCTCTGACGATATTCGTGCAGCGTTGATGCCAACACCGCTCACAACCGTCCGCCAGCCTGCCTACGAAGTCGGAAAACGCGCCGCGCAAAAGCTCCTTGCCTTCATCGAAGGAAGGTCTCCAACGATCGAAGAAGTCGTTGTGAAAACGGAGCAAGTCATTCGGCAATCCTGCGGTTGCCATTAGGAACCGAGATCCTTCACTGCGCGGCGGCGAGAAGAAGCAACATCAGGCCTGGCACCTCCCGATGAACTCGATATTGACAAGCGAAAGGAAGTATCCCCATGAAACGACTTCTCCTGCTTCTCGCTTTCTTCGTTACGCCAGCCCTTTCGCAGACGGACTACATCCGTGACTGGTTGATTCTTGGCACGTTTCCACGCGTAGATGAGCTGACCCGCCTTTCGTTCGACTATCTCAACGGCGAATCGTCCATTGTGCCCCGCGGCGGCGAGCTTCTTCAGGGACAGCGATGGATGCTGTACCATTCTCCGAGAGAGTTCGTTGATTTCCTCTGGAGTGAATTCCCCTTTGCCGTGAGAGAACGGTGTGCGGTCTATGCGGCGTTCTTCGTACAATCACCAAAGGACCAAAGAGTGCGTCTGCTGGTCGGAAGCGATGACGGTGTCGTCGTATGGTGCAACGGGCAACAGGTTCATTACAACGATGTGTACCGCGATGTGGTGCTTGACAACGACACCGTAGCTGTCCAATTCAAGAGCGGTTGGAACACCATCCTTCTCAAGATCGTCAATGGTGAAGTCGGATACGGGGCGTGTGCACGTTTTGCAGATGGGGATGGACTGGTCCTCAGTGCGGAGAACCCTTTTCCGCCGACACGCTCACTGACTCCAGCCTCGCTCTCGTGTGCATCCACCACGCTCAACTTCCGTTTTTCGATCACGGAGAATCATCAACTGGCGTTCTCATTTGATCTTCCATTGCTCAACCAAGGGAGCACTGCTGCAAAAGATGTCGAACTGGTGCTGATGTCAGGTAGCAGGATCATTACCAAGAGTGCCGTGCCGAAGGTAGTTGGGGGAGAGCTTTTCCGATTCCAACAACACGTTGCGTTTCATGATGCTTTGGAGGTGAGTGATGGAAAGGTGCCGTTGAGCGTCCACCTTCGATACGAGGGGATGGACACAACGCAGCTGTATGAGTTTGCAGGCGAGGTACTCCGCAAGTTCTTTGAGCCGTGGGGTTTACAGGGTTGGACGGAGAAGCGGGTGGATGAGAAATCAGCTCGCTTTGCCCGCACCGTCGTCGTGCCGGCTGAGTTGTCGGGTCTCGGCCTCCAGGTCGCTGTCGACATTGGTGAGAGGTGGGGATCGGTGTCGGTCAATGGAGCAAGAAAACTTGCGCGCTTCAGTGGTGACTCCGGAGAACTCACGCTGACGGACAAGGCAGCTGTGCGGGACACGTTCAACATCGAGGTCGCAGTGACTTCAGACAAACCGATACGAGGGAATGTACTGGTCGGCTCAACCATTCGGCCTCGCAACAATTCGATCGAGCGATATCTCTCAGATGTCCGATTCGCCAAGGAGATTTACAACATCGACCTTGGTGATCAATCCGTTGTCATCTCAGGGCTTGTTGACCTCCTCAAGTCGCATCAGCTTGAGCGCGCGGCTGAAGTCTTACAGCCGATGAGCCAGAAAATCGCTTTGCTTGCCCCTGAAGCCAAAAAGCTTTCGCTCCATCTCATCGGCAATGCGCACATCGATATGGCTTGGCTCTGGCGATATCTCGAGACCATTGAAGTCACGCGGGCGACGTTTCAAGCGGCCATCGACAATCTCAAGGCATATCCCGATTTTCATTTCTCCCACGGTCAAGCCCATAGTTACCTGTGGATTGAACAGCTGCATCCGGAGATGTTTCGAGAAATTCAGAAGTATGTCCGGGAGGGTCGTTGGGAAATAGTTGGAGGAACATGGGTTGAATCGGACGCTAACATGCCGTCGGGTGAATCGCTCGTGAGGCAATATCTGTATGGCAAGAGATACTTCAAGCAGAAGTTCGGTGTGAATGTCAAGCACGGGTTCTTTCCCGACACGTTTGGTCATCCGTCCACGCTTCCGCAGATCCTGAGCAAAAGCGGAATTGAAACGTACACCTTTTTCCGTCCGGGCGAGGAGGAACGGATGTTCTGGTGGGAGAGCCCCGATGGAAGTAGAGTTTTCGCACATCATCCGTCGAACTGGTACGGAACGTGGTCAGGGGTTCCAGACACGGTGTGGAGTGCGGCCGTGAGAACGAAGACGAATTTCTCTGTATCGAATGCAGTGCAATTCTTCGGGGTCGGTGATCACGGCGGTGGACCTACTCGGCGTCAGATTGAGCAAATCCAACAGCTAAGTCGCGTAGATCTCTATCCAGACACCAAGATGTCGACATTTGGGTCATTCTATTCTGACCTTGTGCCAGAGAAGAAGAACGCTGCTGTCGAACGAGGTGAGCAAAACCCCGCATTCGAAGGATGCTACACAAGCCAGGCAGGGATCAAACTCAATAACCGGAAAGCTGAAGCTCTTCTTCCCACTGCTGAAATGATCTCAGCGATTGCGATGCGCTTCGAGTACGACTACCCGACTCGCGATCTCGAGGAAGCCTGGAAACGAGTTCTCTTCAATCAATTCCACGATATCTTATGCGGGTCGGGGATCCACGAGATCTATCTGGATTCTGATCAGTTTTATCTTGAGGCGTTCGAACGGGCCGAAGCTGCTCTGCGCGGTGGGTTGGGGACGATCGCCGCAAATGTATTCACGACGCACAGGTCGAAGCAGGCCACGCCGATCGTCATTTTCAATCCCCTGAACTGGAAAAGGACGGAACCGATCGAGGTGCAATGGAAGTGTGAGCCTGGAAAGACCCCAAGAGCAATTGATGAAAAGGGAAAGGACATTTCCGTCCAAGTCATAGAACGCTCATCGGATTCCGTGACGATTGCGTTCCTGCCGAAAGACGTGCCATCGATTGGATACAAAACGTACTGGATCGGCTCCGGGAAAGAGATACCAGCGACGGTCTCCGGAGACCTCGCGCTTGAGAATCGATTCTTCAGAGTTGAGATTGACAAGCAAACAGGATGTGTCTCCAGGATCTATGACAAGTCAAGAAAACGGGAAGTGCTTTCCCCTGGTGCACTTGGTAATCAGCTGCAGATTCAAGAGGATAGCGCACCAATGTCGGCTTGGGTGATTGGACTGCGAGACAAGCCATATTCCATTGCCAGCCCAAAGAGCGTGAGGGTTTTGGAATCAGGCAAGGTGAGGAAAGTCGTGCGCTCGGAGTACGAATTCGAGAACTCATCCTTCATGATGGATGTGATTCTGTATGACGAACTCCCGCGTATTGATTTTCGATGCATCGCTGATTGGCAGCATCGGAAGAGAATCTTGAAGATTGCGTTTCCGGTGAACATCGCCGATGGTCGGGCGACATTTGAGGTCCCGTACGGCGCGATCATACGTGCGACCGACGGCCGGGAAGTTGTAGCCCAAAAATGGGTGGATCTTTCCACAACCGACCATGG
>JBBTCR010000554.1:0-1251 GCA_038043105.1 Bacteroidota bacterium | reverse complement strand
CCGGATTGCCGCACAGAAAGGTGTCCTTCTTGTGACGGCAATGGGCAACGAAGGTAACTACCGCGATCCGAGGACACGGACCACCGGAACGCTGATCGCTCCAGCCGATGCCGATAGTATTGTTGCTGTCGGGGCAATTTCCGCAGACGGATTCCTCGCTGGATTCAGTTCAACAGGACCGACTGCCGACGGTAGGGTGAAACCCGAGGTGGTCGCGCAAGGCGTGAATGTCTACGCTGTGTCCGGCGAATCGAGCTACGGTTATTGGGGTGGAACCTCCTTATCAACACCGCTCACAGCCGGTGCTGCTGCCTTGATCCTTTCAGCGAATCTGAGTCTGACGCCGATGGAGGTGCGCGCGCGCCTGATCGGCACGACCAGAGAGTTCAATGACAGTACGTCAAGAACGCAATCCTATCCAAATAACTACTATGGATGGGGGATGGTCGATGCTGCAAAGGCTGTCGGCCTCAGTGGAGAAAGCCCAATTCCTGATCGCTTCGTTTTGCACAACAATTATCCCAACCCTTTCAACGGCACAACGACGATCATTGTCGATGCTCCATCAGCACAAGTAATTGAAGTGGCGATCTATACGGTACTTGGACAGCGGGTGAGGACTCTCTTCAAAGGATATTCTACTCTCGGGGAGAACCGGTTCTTTTGGCGAGACGGCCTCGATGAGAAGGGCGACCGTGTTGCGTCTGGTGTGTATATCTGCCGGTTGCAGACCCCGACCTCCATCACCTCCACCAAAGTGCTCTTCATCAAATAAGGACATTCGTCCTCCCACAGAATCCATTGCAGGCATGCCAGAATTTCACCTTCTCGCAACGCTCAAGACGCCGATCATCGTGTTGGCGGCTGCATTGGCGATGGCGATTTCTTTCTTCATCTATCGACATACGGTACCTCCCGTCTCGCGTACGCTGAAGGTTATCCTCGTGGTCTTGCGTGCGTGTAGTCTCTTTCTGGTATTTCTCTTGATTGGGGAACCGCTCCTCTCTCTGGTCTCTCGGGAAGAAGAACGGCCGATGGTTGCCGTGCTTGTCGATAATTCCCGAAGTATGACCATCAGGGATAAATCGGGGAATCGCAAAGCGGCACTCGTTGCGGTGCTGCAATCACCTGCTCTCCAGCAAATGGGCTCCGTCGGTTCCATTCTGTACGGCACCTTTGACACCAGGGTGCGCTTTCTGCCGACATTAACCACAGACTCTCTGTCGTTTGCGGGGGATGGGACGGACCTTG
>JBBTCR010000553.1:0-1156 GCA_038043105.1 Bacteroidota bacterium | reverse complement strand
GACTCCGCTCGAGTTATCATCCCGCTTGGACTGCATCAGAGTTCCTTCCGTGTCGATATTGACCAGGCGGTGGGATGCACCTGCAACGACGAACAAACGATCCTCGAAGGCTTTGAAGTTGTATTGAACTTCTCCGTGCGTGATGAGGGAATTTTGGAGGAGCGGTAATCCGGTCGAGAGTGACATCTCGGGCTCGACGTTGTGTCGTCGGCTCGTCCAGAGGAGCACGCTAAGGCCATCACCGCTGTAGCTTACGCGGGCCCAAGGCTTGGTGGCTTTCTGCACTTGAACCCGTCCGATTCCGGTGACGATCACCTCATTTTCCGTTTGCGCGATTCCCCCTTCCAGCGTGGCAATGCCCCCTCCTTTATAGTCATAGTCAAGCCGCGCTGAGCCGTATAAGGTTTTTATAGCATCGAGATTCAGATCTCGTACTTCATTGTTGAGAAAGGGATTGAATCCGGGGTACTCGAAGTTCCGGTTAGTTCTTATCGTGCTGAATGATTTTCCGCTGATGTATCCAGCATTAACCTTGTAACTCAATTGCCCGATCACCCCGGCGTGACGAATATCGCCGCGTAAAGCGCTGCGTTCCCCTGCGCCGACAATAAAATGGGTCCCGACTGCGGCCCTCGGCGGCGTTGAAGTGACATTCATGACCCCATTGAAAGCATTTGCTCCATACAGAGCCGAGCCCGGTCCCTTCACAAGTTCAATCCGACCAAACTCCTCGAGCGGAACCGAGAGGCCGTTCCACTCCGTCGCACTTAAGAATGCTGTTGCAAGATCCCTCCCATCCACAAGGATCAAGAGCCGTCGATTCAGCGAGCTGTTGAAGCCTCGTGTATTGATATTGAAATCGAACAAGCCGCTCTGGACGATGTCGACGCCGGGCTCTGATTCAAGCAACTTGGGAAGTTGACCACTCCCTGCCAGACGCACGATGTCTTTTGCCTCGACAAGGGAAATGGCGGCCGGGGCCTCGGTAATCCGCTCCCTGCGAAGCGAAGCACCATAGACAAGCACCTCCCCGAGTTGGACAGCAGAGTGAACGAGGAAGATGTCTTTTGACGTCGTCGCTCCTGCCTCTACGTTCACTGTCACTTCCGATGGCTTGAATCCAATCGCGGACGCAACGACCGTGTGCCGGCCCGGC
>JBBTCR010000552.1:0-1318 GCA_038043105.1 Bacteroidota bacterium | reverse complement strand
TGACCGGCTCGAACCAGAATCGTCTGGACTCTGCCATTTGAAACTCGTAGGACCAAAAATCGTCCCAGGAACTGGTTGAAAGGAGATAGTCAACGGCAAAATCGCGAAGGTAGTGATTGAACGTCGTCACGGGCACACCGTTATTGAGTTCGAGTAGCTTGCGCTCCCCGATGAAAATGCTGATCTCCTTCAGCGCACTCGCAATCACGACGTTCTGTGGAGTCTTTTCCTCAATCTGAGTCCCCATCAATTTCCACGGCTTGGAAAACATGTTCTTGACCAATCCCACTTGCCTCAGATGCTCATTGAACTTCACAGGATCAGATGTATATTGGAAGTTCGTCTGGAAGATCTCATACAGACAAATCCCGTTCGGAACGGCGACGACACAGCAAAGAGCGACGGCCACGACTCCGGGGAGCGAGCGCGCAGCAGTGAACCACGTTCTCCGGAGCCATCGAAAGGCGAGCAGAACGTAAAAAATGAAGAAGGGAAGGAGCGGCAGCAGGAACCGAACGTCGTGTATTGGATAGATCAGGATAATGCCGAGGTAAATGACGATGAACGCAATCCGCACAAAGCTTGTCACGTGCTCCTTCAAGTCACGCCAAATGCCAAGGAGAAGCAGAGGGAGGAGAAGAACAGGAACAACGTATTTGGCGACGATCAGGACTTTGTAGTATGCCCGAAAGATCCCGGATGGCTCAACCATCAAAACTTCAGGAATAGGATAGAACAACATACCTCCGGCGTGAAGTGCGTAGCCTCTGGCATTGTTTGCGACTCTGAGCGCAAACTCTTGCGCAATTGGCGCTGCGGGCGATGTCACGAAGTGCTCAAACAGGAAGCTGAGGTTTGTGGCCTGCGAAGCAGGCGGGGTGCCGACGAGAACGAGATTCCGGAAAAGCCAGGCGCCGAAGAATACGAGAACACCGACGATGATGAGAACAGCGCGTTCCAAATCCTTGCGAACGAGGAAATACAGAACCACCACAGCGACGAGCGCAATGGCCACTTCACGAAGAAGTACGATGGTCGAAAGGATGGCCAGGAGAATGAGAAAAGGACGCTTCCAGGAGTTCTGAGGATTCTCAACAACCTCAAGCATCGCTAGGCTGATGAACGTGAGCGTGAGGAAGGATGCTTCGGTCAGTACCTCAGTCGAGATCAGAACGAGTAACGGGTTAAAGACAAGAGGTATCAGACCGATGGCAGCCAGCGTCTTTCCGAGCAGACGAATAAGGAATGCATAGAAGGCGACGACAAAAGCGACTCCCCACAGAAGGGTCCAGACTTTTGCTGCAGTGAGGGAAAATGG
>JBBTCR010000551.1:0-1975 GCA_038043105.1 Bacteroidota bacterium | reverse complement strand
TCTTCGTCAGTCTCGTCCAGTTCTTGCCGAAGTTCTCACTCTTGTAGAGATATGTTTTCCAGTTGCTCCGCCGATGATCTTCAAACACGCCATATGCGGCGCCCGCGTCGAACTTCGAAACCTCAATGTGGGGTACCCACGTGTTTTTCGGTACATCGGGAATTCGATCGCCACCATTTGTCCATGTCTTTCCCCCGTCTTGCGTCACCTGAACATTGCCATCATCGGTGCCAACCCAAATCACGCCTTGCTGCACTGGGCTGGGCGCGATCACCATGATCGTCGTGTAATTCTCTGCCCCGGTGACATCCTTGGTCAAACCACCGCTTTCATCTTGCTTTTGCTTCGTCGGGTCGTTGGATGTGAGGTCAGGACTGATAATTGTCCAACTGTCTCCTCGATCTGTGCTCTTGTGGAGGAATTGGCTTCCGTAGTAGATCGTTTTTGGGTTGAACGGATCACTGGCTATGCCCGCGTTCCAGTTGAAGCGCAGCTTCATTCCGTCAGGCCCCCACGGCCTGATGTCTTTCCGCTCTCCCGTCTTCCAGTTGAACCGAATGAGGAACCCGCCTTGCGACATCGCATAGCCGTAGCTCGGATCAGAGGGGTCGACCAGCGTCGCGAATCCGTCGCCGAAGCCGACCTCATTCCAGTGCCAGTTCCGGATGCCTCCGTTTTCCCACACATCGCTCGGCCCGCGCCACGAGCCGTTGTCCTGCATTCCGCCATAGACGTTGTACGGAATCTCCATATCCACATTAATATGATAGTATTGCGCGAGCGGGAGGTTTTCCACGAAGCGCCACGTCTTTCCGCGGTCGTAGCTGATAGCCACACCGCCATCGTTGCCATCAATCAAAAAACTTCCGTCTGCCGGATGAATCCACAATGCGTGATGATCGGAATGGACGCGCGATCCTGGAGTGATATTGGTGAACGATTTACCGCCGTCGGTGCTTACGGTAAGGTTAGAGTGAAGACTGTATACTCGATTTTCGTTCTGTGGGTCGACGCGGATGTCAGCATAATAGAATGGGCGCGGGTTAACGTTGCGCGAATCGTTCACCATCTTCCAGCTTCTGCCGCCGTCCTCCGATCGGTAGAGAGCGTTCCTCTTGGCTTCGACCATCGCGTAGACTACGTCCGGATTGCTCCGAGCAATTGCAACACCGATCCGACCGAGCTCACCCTTCGGGAGACCATCGTCCTCGCTGATCCGCTTCCAATTCTCGCCGCCATCGTAGGTAACATAGAGTCCACTCCCCGGTCCACCTGATTTGAAGAACCATGGCCAGCGCTGATACTCCCACATCGCGGCGAAGAGCTTGTTGGGGTTCGATGGATCCATGACCAGATCCGCGCATCCGACTTTTTCATTCACATTCAGCACTTTCTTCCATGTCTTCCCTCCGTCCGTCGTCTTGAAAACGCCCCGATCAGCATTCTCCCCCCACATTTGTCCCATCGCCGCGGCGTATGCAGTATTTGGATCGGTTGGATGCAGCAATATTCTATGAATGCGTTCTGTGCGGTCGAGCCCCATGTGAGTCCACGATGAGCCACCATCAAGACTTTTGTACACGCCATTGCCAACGCTGGCGCTGTTGCGCGGATTTCCTTCCCCTGTCCCCGCCCAGACAATTGACGGATTGGGCTGAAAAATCGCGACAGCACCGACTGCGGCAACGGGTTGATCGTCAAACACGGGCTTCCACGTGATGCCGCCGCTCGTGGATTTCCACACCCCTCCTGTTGCCGCGCCCACGAAAATAATATCTGGATTTGATGCAACAGCATCGATGCCTCCGATCCGTCCGCTCATGCCTGCAGGACCGATGCTGCGGGCCTTCATGCCGGAGAATAGTGCAGTGTCAAGCTGGGCGGAGGCGGTTGGCACACCAAGCAGGTTGAAAAGGATGATATACACAATCGAAAACACTTTCGTGCTCTTCACGGAGTCCTCCTTTTGGACAAT
>JBBTCR010000550.1:0-2706 GCA_038043105.1 Bacteroidota bacterium | reverse complement strand
AATTCACGAGTGATCGGCTCGGGTCCGCCGATGTAGAACGATCCATAGTGAGTGCTGTATGATTCACCAAGGAGTTTGAACTCATCTGTTTTATACTCGAGGCCTCCTTTGAGTTTCTCCCCTCCAGTCCGCGTGGTGATATTCACGACACCCGACTGCGCTTGACCGTACTCAGCGTTGAAGGCTCCGGTGAGAATCTCGAAGCTCTCGACGTCAACGACGTTCAAATCCACGACACTCCGCCCCCCGTAAATGGGATGGGTCACGGGCATACCGTCGACCATGTAGAGGATCTCGCCGCCGCGTCCGCCGCGAATGTGAATGTCTTTCAGACTCTCGTCACGGACCTGAAGCTGAGTCCCGTCAGCCAGCTTCAGTGTCTGCGGCACGCTTGAAAGTATGGTGCCCGCCTGCAGCTTGAAGATATCCGTGGTGGATTCAAGGCCGGGAGTCTCACGAATGTTCTCCCTCGAAACGATCCGCCGCGTGGACGTCACATCCTTTTGAACCATCTTCTGCTCGGCTATGACAACCACCTCTCCCATCTCGACCGAAGTCTGCTCCAACTGGACATTGATTTCCGATGTTAGGTCGATCTGCACGCGAACTCCACGGACAGTCGTGGTTCGATACCCAACTATGGAAAACTGCAGCTCAAAAGTCCCCGGGGGGACACGGAGGATGTAATAGAAACCATTTTCGTCAGACGACGCGCCAAGCGTTGTTCCCTTGACGACGATATTCGCTCCGACGAGGGCCTCGCCGGTCTGCTTATCGCGAAGCGTTCCGGCGATCTTGCCTGTGCTCTGTGCCGCAAGCGGCGTCACATCCCAGCACCAGAGCAGCAATCCCAGGACGATTGCCGCCGCTCCTTTTGCGCTGAAAGCACTTCTAACCATATCCTATCCTCAATTGACATGAAGACTTTGCAAAATCTCCCGCGCCATGACCTTCGCGTCATCTTTCCTGATGAAATACATCGGGAATCCCAGCACAACCGCGTCGAACGCCGTTCCGTAGTACCGAAGGGCGATGGGCCTTCCGCGGTACGTCACGAACGGACTGTTGTCTGCATTCTTGTAGGAATAGAGAATCTCCGTGAAGCCGGCCATCTTGGTGATGAGATTCACCTGCGCCAGCTTCCCGTCATACGGGAAGAAGGCGAGCCTCGCCGAATCAACGCGAAAATCACTGAACGACCCCGGCTTGCCTATTCCCCCGAGGCAGTCGCCAATGATCTGAGTCTCATCGACAGTATAGATGTGCAAGTAGTCGTACACGAATGTCCCCCGGGGGAACGTAAAAGGGAAATTGCTGTAGTAGGCAAACGACTTCAGGATTCTCCACCCACTCATCAGGAACTTTCCGCCCACCTTCAGATAGTCCGTGAAAACGGCAATGTTGCTGGGATCGGAAATTTTGTGCGGGACTGCTGCCGGTACATCATCAGCATGCCAAACCAGGATTTTGTAGTGTCCGAGCACTTCCCGCGGTGGCATCCCGTTCTTTTTGAAGTCCCACGAATCTGAGCCTGGAAACACGTCAGCATAGAATTGATCCACCGTCGAGTCTTGGATGCCCAACGTGATAAACGGGTTATTGAACTCGTCCGTCTCATCAATAATCAAGACCTTCCTGTCAAACGGCGGTATCATCAGCCGAACGGTGACGGAATCCCCGATCGGATCCACGAGGTTGGTGTTGTTGCGCGACGTCACCTTGATGGTGTGCATCCCATCCAACGGCGGTTTGAACTTGTCGGGAGCAATGTAGAGTGAAGTGTCCGTTACCCAATTCCAAGGGCCACCGTCTGCTGACCACGCATAGTCCACCACCTTGCCGCCTTTGGTAGGATCCACAGCGCTGAAAACCAGCGGTACTCCAGACCACCAGTCTGTCACATGATCAACGACAAGAACGACGGCATTCTTTGTAGGGGTGGCAATTCGTGTGATAGGCGGCGCAGTTCTGGTCGTATAGAGTATCTTTTCGGCAGGTGATGGATCCGCGTCGCCATCGTTGTCAATCGCTCGCACGAAGAATCGCTGACGATTCAAGACCTCGGTTGAATTAAATGCAATTGTGACACTCGATCCGGTCGTATCAGCCCAGCTCGTCGAATCGAATAATGCCCAGTTGTTGTTCGCGCCGGGCACGAGATGATAGGTAAAGCAACGATATTGATACCTCGCTATAAATCCGTCATCATCCCCTCCGCTCCAGTTCAGCGTCACTAGCGCAAAGACAGTATCGTTGTCGTTCGGGATGTTCGCCAGTCTCGTCTCCGGAGGACTGTTGGGATGAGGCGGCGAGGTGGGCCGTTCGCAGGAGAGCCACAAGAGCGCCAAGCTCACGACGAAGAATGGGACAACATAGCGCATCTGTCGAATCATAGCAGCATCACGATGTTGGAGTCACGATGAAGCATTTATGTTTTTCGAAGTATCACTACTGTGACCTCGCAGCCGTGAACGGCATTGAGGTAACACCCGCGAGCAGTTCTATCGATCGTCTTCCTTCTACAGATTTTCAACACTGACGACTTTGATTTTCCGCCCAAACAAATACGAATCCCGGAACCGATAGAGTGAACTGAAGGGGAAGATTTCAAGGTTCACTTGCGTAACGCGCCCTTCATTGACAGTGATCTTGGCCGGGATTTGAATTTGAGGATGAGTCCCCGGCGGAAGCTGAACCGGGTTCATG
>JBBTCR010000549.1:0-2213 GCA_038043105.1 Bacteroidota bacterium | reverse complement strand
TCCCTTCCACCGTGAGAAACGAAATGAGGGTTGAGGTTCTTCGGCGGACGGTGACTCGCTTTGACAAGTTCCTCAGCCACAAGGGGAAGAATCTCGACTGCCTTGAGAAGGGCAGTCTTCGCCTGCCGCTCTTGTCGAAGTTGAAAGAAAGCGAGGGAGCGACCGTACAGAACTTCCTCCATTGTGTCGTTTCGAAAACGGTTGCACACGGCAATCACCTGATCCGGTTGACTTAAGCGAAAGTAGCAATCAATCACAAGGGCACGTATGCCTTGGTTATCATTTGGATTCATTGACAATATCTCGTTGAAGACAGCTAATGCCTCAGCGATTTTTTCCTCCTTGAGCAACAGTAACCCCCAAGAATGATACGCACGCAGAAACGGTCGATTGTCGAGAATTGCCCAAGGAAGTTTGTGGCGACCTCGCTTGAAGGTCTTTGGGAATGCACTCTGTCCGATTCCCACGGCAGTTTCCCAAAGCAGCCGTGCTTGCTGACGCCTTCCTGTTTCCTCCAATATCATAGCAAGGTGATGATAGGCATCAATGAACTCAGGAAAGCCTTCGAGCAGGAGGCGTACATCGCTCTCTGCCTTTCTGAAATTGCCAGCGTCGAAGTGTTCAAGTGCCTCGTGGAACAGATCGAAGGCACGATCGTCTAGTCGAGGGAATTCAAAGGTCCATTCACTTCGGGACACTTGTGTCATTCGAATCGAACTTGGTTGTGGCGTCGGTTTCTTCGGCATAAGTCTCACTTCGGGGTTCTGGTGCACCGCAAATGCCACATAACTATTGACTAAACGAATCGTGGCGTATATACGCCGGGAGCGGGATGATAGACGCCTTATGGCGTCTATTTCGCTTTTGGTAGTGTATCCAATGGACTGACAATGTTTCCAAGTGTCCTCCGGCTTACGTGTGTGTAGATTTCCGTTGTCTTCGAACTACTGTGTCCCAAAAGCTCTTGAATGTATCTCAAATCTGTTCCGCTCTCCAATAAATGCGTGGCAAACGAATGTCTAAGACTATGAACCGTCACGCGTTTGTGAAGACCTGCCGCCTTCACAGCGCGCTCAAACACGTTTTGCACGCTACGCTCGGCCATATGCCGCCTTCCTTCAGCGCCTTCAAACAGGAATCCCGTCGGTTGATACTCCCGGTAGTATTCCCGCAGCTGCTCCAACGCGACATCCGACAGCAGCGTATACCGATCCTTCTTCCCCTTCGCACCGCGCAAATGAATAAGCTTCCGCCTGCTGTCGATGTCCTCTACCCTCACTCTAACCGCTTCGCCAACACGTAGGCCAGCCGAATATATCAGCATCACAATTGTCTTGTGTTTGAGGTTGTCGATGCTATCGAGGATCTTCCGCACTTCCTCTTTGTCCAACACCGCCGGCAGCTTCTTTTCGTTCTTGGGTCGCGGGATACTGCCAATTCGGAACGGCTGCTTGTAAAGCTCAATATAGAGGAACCGCAACGCGTTGAAGATTTGATTGACGGTGGAGGAAGAGAGCTCCTCGACCTCCAGCTGGTGGAGGAGATACCGGCGAATATCTTGCTCCGACAAACTACGCGGGGCTCGGCAAGGGAAAAAACCAAAGAAGGCGCGCAAACAACTGCTGTACGCTTTGATCGTCTTCGGGCTGTAATTGCGGATTCTTAACTCGCGCCGAAAGGTCTCAAGGTCACCCGAAACCTGAAGACGTGAGGGGGGAATCTGGTGGCCCTTCTCCTGAACTGGCTTGATCAGTCCGAATGCATCAGCAACCTCCCGATCAAGCTTCCTCCAGTCCATTCGAAAAGCGGCAAGAAGCTTCTCGAGTGCTTCCCTTGTGCGCGGAAAACTCCAGAAGCTCTTTTCGCTGTGCCACCGGTACCCCGGAATGGTCTTCAGCCGGCGGATCGTCGATTCGTCAAACGGAAACGTGATGCCGATTCTGTCTGGGGGACAGAGAAATATCCGCCGTTCGGAGCGGCGGGAGTTAAACCGTCCTTTCGGTGGAGAAAGCATGTGACCTCCCTTTTGTAAGAAGAAAGGACTACAGTGCGAAGGGGCAAATTCTTGCGGGCAAGGTAGAGAAAGGCGAGGAAAAAAGCAAGAAAGAGGGAGATAAGATAGTGTCCTAATTTGAAAAGCGTTTCATTTGAAATTAGCACACTACCGAAAGAACTCAGTCAACGACGAACGTGCATTCGACCGCTCGGGTGCA